>NZ_JACVYG010000020.1:0-148983 GCF_014712245.1 Streptomyces sp. 5-10 | reverse complement strand
GGCCCGGTGCCGCGGCGACGGGTGCGGGGGCGACGGGTGCGGGCGCCGGTGCCGGGGTGACGGGCGCCGGTGCAGGGGTGACGGCCGGCCCGGATGCGGGCGCGGGGCCGGTGAGGGGCGCGGTGGGCGCCGACGCCGGACGGGAGGCGTCCGTGCGAAGGGGTGGCGCGGTGCGGCCCGTTCCGTGCGCCGCGAAGGGCGGCTTGGCGGTGGCGGTGGATCGCGGCACGGCCAGCGTGAACCAGACGACCTTCCCGCCGCCGTCGTCCCGCGCGTGCATCCCCCAGCTCTGGCTGACGGCCGCGACCAGCGCGAGCCCCCTGCCATGGGTGGCGAAGGGATCGCACGCTTGGACGCGAGGCAGTCGCGGATCCTGGTCGCGGACCGAGACGGTCAGCCGGTCCAGCATGAGAGCGATCTCCACCGTGCACTGCTTGTCCGGTTCGGCGTGCCGATGGACGTTGGTGAGCAGTTCGGTGACGCCGAGCGCCGCCGGGTCGATGAGCGGATCCAGATGCCAGTAGCGCAACTGCGCCGACACGATTCTGCGGACCTGTCCGATCCGCGACGGCAGGGCCTGCAGCTCCACCGTGCAATGCCTGCTAGGACGACTGATCACGGCTGCGACTCCCTGAAGACGTGGGGCTAGCCTGATTCAGATGCGGGCGACGAACACGTTCAGCAGTGGTGGCTGCTGGGCGCGACCGGTGGGACGGTTCTCAGCGTCACCGCTTGTTGACCCTCAGTGATACTGATACTCGTCCAGGGTCGGTCCCACCGCGCGCCTGCGCAACTCGGCCGCCTCACCTCTTCGAGGCATGCCCCCGGGCGGACCGGACGGCGTCGAGGAAGCGGCTGGCGGCGCCCGAGCCGGACTTGGCCGAGGTGGACTTGGCGTCCTGCGAGCCGAGCGTGAGACGGTAACGGGTGCCGTTCACGGTGGCCATGGCCTGGTCCCCGTCCACGAACCAGGGCTTGCTCGCGCGCACCGACTGCACGGGCGCGCTGTCGATCTCGCTTCCGTAACTGGTCAGCAACTGCAGCCTGCCGTCCTTGATCATGACCTGTCCGGCGCGGGTGACCGAGCGCAGGAATCGCTCGATCCGCACTCCCCTGGCATTGAACTCCGTATCGGCCATCACAACCGCCTCCCCGATGGCTCCGACTGGCACTGTGCCGCCGCCTCTCATTTTCCCTGCTGCGCAGTGTGCCCGTGACCGGCCCCGGACACCAGGGCGCACTGGGGGACAATGAGGATCGAAACGGCATGAGTATGCCACCTGGGCTGGGCATGAGGCACAAACAGGAGGAGTGGGCGTTGGACGGCACGGCGCGCGGGAGCATCGAGACGATCGACGTGGATCGCAGTGACCACGGCTACCGCGCGTGGCTGAAGGAAGCCGTCCGTAAGGTGCAGGCCGACGCCCAGCGGTCCGCGGACACCCATCTGCTGAGCTTCCCGCTGCCCGAGCGGTGGGGGATCGACCTCTACCTCAAGGACGAGTCCACCCATCCCACGGGGAGTCTCAAGCACCGCCTGGCACGCTCGCTGTTCCTCTACGGGCTGTGCAACGGCTGGATCCGGCCGGGCAAGCCCGTGATCGAGGCGTCCAGCGGCTCGACCGCCGTATCCGAGGCGTACTTCGCCAAGCTGATCGGGGTGCCCTTCATCGCGGTGATGCCCCGCACGACCAGCCGGGAGAAGTGCCGCCTGATCGAATTCCATGGTGGCCAGTGCCATTTCGTGGACGACCCGCGAACGATGTACGAGGAGTCCGCCGCCCTCGCGGCGGAGTCCGGGGGCCACTACATGGACCAGTTCACGTACGCCGAGCGGGCCACGGACTGGCGCGGCAACAACAACATCGCCGAGTCGATCTATCAGCAGCTGCGTCTGGAGCGCTATCCGGAACCGGCATGGGTCGTGGCCACGGCGGGCACCGGCGGCACCTCGGCGACCATCGCCCGCTACGTCCACTACATGCAGTACGACACCCGGGTGTGCGTCGCCGACCCGGAGAACTCCTGCTTCTTCGACGGCTGGGTCCACCACGACGCCCACGCCTCCAGCGACCACGGCTCACGCATCGAGGGCATCGGCCGTCCCCGGATGGAGCCCAGCTTCGTACCGGGCGCGATCGACCGGATGATGAAGGTCCCGGACGCGGCGAGCGTCGCCGCCGTGCGCGCCCTGGAGCGGGCCATCGGCCGCAAGGCGGGCGGCTCCACCGGGACCGGGCTGTGGAGCGCGCTGCGGATCGTCGCCGAGATGGTCGCCGCGGGGCGGACCGGGAGCGTGGTGACGCTGCTGTGCGATCCGGGGGAGCGGTATCTGGACAAGTACTTCTCGGACGCGTGGCTCGAGGAGCAGGGGCTGGACATCGAGCCGTATGTGAAGACGCTCGACATCTTCCTCACCACGGGCAACTGGACGAACTGACCTCCGCCCTCACGGCCGCCGACAGACCCTTACGGACGTTGCCAGGCCCTTACGGACGCCGTCGCGCCCTTACGGCCCTCGCCTCGCCCTTACGGCCGTCGTCAGGCCGCCGCCACCATCCGGTCCAGGTTCCGTACCGCCTGGTGGAACGCGCGCCGCAGACCCGGCCGCATCGCCCGTACGGCACCGCGCAGCACCGCCGTGCCGTCCACCGCGAAGACATAGCGCACCACGGTCCCGCCGTCCGAGGGCCGCAGCGTCCACTCCTCCAGCAGCGCCCGCAGCCCCGGCACATTGGTCTCGTCGACGCGGTAGGCGTAGCGCTCGTGCGGATCCGCCGCCATGACCGTCTCGAGGAAGCGGGTGCCGCCCATGAGGCGGATCTCCCTGCGCTTGCCGCCGTCCGTGGAGCGGGCGTCCCTCACCTGCCGGAACCACCGAGGCCAGCCCTCGACATCGGTGAACGCCTCGAACACCGCCTCGGGGGCGGCCGAGACCTTGGCGACGAAGACGAGCCGCACCGGGGCGGTCTCGGCGTACTCCAGCCCGACGGAACGCAACCGGTGTGTCATGGACACACGATAACTGTCGGGGTGTCAGATGTCTGCGGCGCGGACCGGCTCGCCCGCCACCACCAGCTCCGGCAGATACTCGGAGATCTCCGCCCGCGCCTCCTCCGGCAGCCCCGGGTCCGTGACCAGCGCGTCCACCTGGTCCAGCGAGGCGAAGGAACTCAGCCCCACCGTGCCCCACTTGGTGTGGTCCGCGACCACCACCACCCGCCGCGCGGCCCTGACGAAGTGGCGGTTGGTCTCCGCCTCGGCGAGGTTCGGCGTCGACAGACCCGCCTCCACCGATATCCCGTGCACCCCGAGGAACAGCACATCGAAGTGGAGCGAGCGCACCGCCGCGTCCGCGACCGGCCCCACCAGCGTGTCCGACGGCGTGCGCACCCCGCCGGTGAGCACGACGGTGGCCGCGCCCGGGCGCGGGCCCACCCCGCCGAGCGCCGCCGACCGCTGGGCGTTGTAGAACACATCGGCCACCCGGACCGAGTTCGTGACCACCGTCAGATCGGGCACCTCCAGCAGCTGCTGGGCCAGTGCGAAGGCCGTGGTGCCCCCGGCCAGGGCGATCGCGGTGCCCGGGGTGGCCATCGCGGCCGCCGCCTTGGCGATGTCCTCCTTGGCGCTCAGCTCGAGGCCCGACTTGGCCTCGAACCCGGGCTCGTACGTGCTCGCCTCGGCCACCGGCACGGCCCCGCCGTGCACCTTCTCCACCACGCCCAGCCGGGCCAGCGCGTCCAGATCGCGACGAACCGTCATGTCCGAGACATTGAGCTTGCGCGTCAGCTCGTTGACCCGCACCCCGCCGCGCCGCCTGACCTCATCGAGGATCAGGGCACGCCGCTGCTCCGCGAGCAGGTTCTGGTTGTCGCTCACCCTGCCTCGTCTCCCTCCGGTCGGCCCTCGTCGCCCGCGCGTTCATCTTCGCACGAGGCGAGGACAGCCTTGGCATGAGGCGAGGACAGTCTTCGCATGAGGCAGTCTTCACATGAGGCGAGGACAGCCGAGCGCCGGTGCACCCAGGGTTACGATTTCGCCACGCCCGCCCTGTCAGGGTCGGGGAAGGTGGCCGATGGGCACAATCCTGGAGCCAGAACGACCGCACCACACCGGATCGGGGGACACGGTGCCATCGACCATGCGTACGGACACACCGGCCGACGCGGCGGAACAGGCGATGACAGCCCGCAAGGGCGGAGCGCCACCACCCGATCTGGAACTCCTCGTCCACGGAGTGGGCGGCACCACCCCCGAGGAGATGCTGGGCGATCCGCGCACCAGCCTGGTCACCGGCGACGAGACCGCGGCGGTCTACCGCAGGGCCGACGACATCGACGCCGAGCAGCGCCCGCCGGAGGACCGCGAGGGGCCGGACCGCGACGGCCCGATCCGCGAGGCGTACGTCTGGTGCAACCTCACCTCCGGCAACAGCTCCCGCGCCCTGTGGCTGCTTTTACTGCCGTTCATGGTCGCCAACCTCGCCCACTGGATGCGGCCCCCGGCCGACCGGCGCGAGCGGACCGTGCGCACCTACGGCCTGCTGGTCCGGCTCGTGGCGCTCACCCTGACCGTGCTGCTGATCGCCGGGGCCTGCGAGGTGGCCCTGGACCTGGTCGCCTGGCAGTGCGCCGGTTCGGCCGACTGCGCCGGGGGCAAGTCCTGGCTCGGCTTCCTGTCCCCGGAGAACCACGGCTGGTGGAGCCAGCCCGGCCGCAGGCTCGCGCTCGCCGCGGTGCTGCCCGGCGCGCTCACCGGACTGCTGTGGTACCTGTCCAACCGCACCTGGAGCGCGTACGAGGCCTCCCCGCCGCTGGAGCGCCCCGTCGACGAGTCCGCGCCCGAGGCGGGCAACCGGCCCGCGCTGTGCCTGCCCGGCTTCTGGTACGGCCGCAGGATCGTCGCCCGGCTGCGCGCCGCGCACACCGCCGCGGGCTTCCTCACCATCGCGGCGGGCCTGACCCTGCCCACCACCACCTATGACCGCAAGCCGGGCGGCAGCGGGCTCCAGGACACCGCGGGCTGGGCGCTGCTGACGCTGCTCTGCGCGGGCGCGGTCATGGTGGTGGCCGTGGTGTGCTACCGCGGCCGCAGCGAGACCAAGGTCGACGGGGAGCTGGACCGCATCACCATCACCGCGCTGCCCGGCGCGGCCCTCGCGGTGCTGGCGCTCTCCGTCCTGTACGCCGGCTGGTCCCGCCCCGGCTGGGTCTCCACCGACCAGCTCCCGGGCAACGAGGCGTTCTGCGCCATCGCCATCGGGGTGGGCGCGCTGATCGTGACCATGGCGGTGTGCGCCCTGGTCCTGCACCGGGCCGCGCCCGGCCGCACCCCGCTGTACGGGCTCGCCGGGCCCGCCGTCGCGGTGCTCGCCTGCGGGCTCGGCGCGGTGCTCGCCGGAGGCGTCGCCCAGCGCTTCGCGGACTGGCTGGACGGCGGCGGCACCCCGGGTGAGGGGCCGGGGATAGCGCCGCCGGTGCTGCTGACCTGGCTGGCCACGGCCATCCCCGCGCTGCTGCTGGCCCTGGTCGTCCTGCTGCTGATCTTCACCGTAAGGGTGTGGCGGGTGCGCAACCGGCTGCTGCCGACCATCATGGACGGCTATCCGGGGGAGCGGCCCGACCCCGTACGCACCCGGCGGATCGCGGGCACGATCGCCCGCGCGGGCCTCACCGACTCCGCCCCGTGGATCGTCGGCCCCGTCGCGCTGCTGACCCTGCTGTTCGGCGCCCTGGCCGTCACCGCGGCCTGGGTCACCCACGAGGTGCCGGGGCGGGCCGCCGACGGCGCGCCCGGGGTCGTGGACGCCGCCGCCCAGACCGCGCAGGCGCTGGGCTCGTGGCTGATGGGGCTGGCCTTCCTGATGCTGGTCACCTGGGCCCGCCGCGCCTACCGCAGCCCCTCCGCCCGCCGCACCATCGGCATCCTGTGGGACGTGGGCACCTTCTGGCCGCGCGCCGCCCATCCCTTCGCGCCGCCGTGCTACGCCGAGCGGGCGGTGCCCGACCTGACCTGGCGGATGGAGACCTGGACCCGCCGGCACGGCGGCCGGCTGGTCATCTCCGGCCACTCCCAGGGCAGCGTGCTGGCCGCCGCCGCGGTCTGGCAGGTGGACCACCGCACCCGCGGCCAGGTCGCGCTGCTCACCTACGGCTCACCGCTGGAGCGACTCTACGGGCGCTGGTTCCCCGCCTACTTCGGGCCCGCGCAGCTGCTCTCGCTCCACGGCGAGGTGCGCTGCTGGCGCAATCTGTGGCGCTATACCGACCCGATCGGCGGCCCCATCAAGCTGCCCGACGGCAGCGGGCCCGAGGTCGACTGCGACGCGCTCAAGGACCCGCTGGCCTACGGCCGTACGCCCGATCACCCGCTGCCCGCGCCGATCCGGGGGCACGGCGATTACCAGGCCGACCCCGTCTTCGACCGGGAGCGGGCCGGGTTGCTGGCCCGGCTCCCGGAGCAGACGCCGCCACCGGCGGAGGAGGAGGCCGCCGGTCAGATGAGCTCCGGCAGGTCCTCGGGGTAGAGCAGGGTGAGGTCGTCCGTGGTCGGGGCGCTCAGCTGGGCGACCCGGCCCGCGTGCCGCTCCACCATCGCCTCGAACGTCTGCCGGGCGGTGCGGCCGTTGCCGAACGCCGGGCCCTTGGGAAGCGCCGTGAAGTACTTCAGCAGCCCCTCCGCCGCCCCCTCGCCGATCCGGTACTCATGCTCCTCGGCCTGCTGCTCCACGATCCGCAGCAACTCCTCCGGGCTGTAGTCGCCGAAGGTGATGGTGCGCGAGAAACGGGAGGCCACACCGGGGTTGACGGACAGGAAGCGCTCCATCTCCGCCGTGTACCCCGCGACGATGACCACCACCGCGTCCCGGTGGTCCTCCATCAGCTTCACCAGGGTGTCTATGGCCTCCCGGCCGAAGTCCCGGCCGGAGTCCTCCGGGGAGAGGGCGTACGCCTCGTCGATGAACAGCACCCCGCCGCGCGCCCGGTCGAACGCCTCCTGGGTGCGGATGGCCGTGGAGCCGATGTGCTCACCGACCAGGTCCACCCGGGAGACCTCCACCAGATGGCCGCGCTCCAGCACCCCGAGGGAGGCCAGGATCTCCCCGTAGAGCCGGGCGACCGTCGTCTTACCGGTGCCGGGGGAGCCGGTGAAGACCAGATGGCGGCGGACGGAGGCGGCCTTGAGCCCGGCCTCCTGACGCCGCCGGCCCACCTCGATCATGTCGGTGAGGGCCCGCACCTCGCGCTTGACGCTCTCCAGCCCGACCAGCGCGTCCAGTTCGCCCAGCACCGCCGTGGACGGGCGGACGGCGACCGGGGGCTCGGCGGGCGCGGAGGTCTGGGCGGCTCGCTGCGCCGGGATGCCGCCCAGCAGCCCGCCCGTCGAGGCGGTCTCCACGGCGGGCGCGGTGACCTGGGGCTGGGCGGGCGCGCCGGGGGAGCCCAGCGCCGTGGTGGCGCTCTCGTCGCTGGTGCAGTCCTCGACGATCGGCCCCGCCTCGGAGAACTCGTAGCCCCCGCGCGCGCACCGCTCCGTACGGCACCGGGTCAGGGTGGTGCGGCAGCCGTCGATGATGTGGAAGCCGTAGCCCCCGCTGCCGGTCACCCGGCAGCCGGTGAAGGTGCCGCGGCCCTCGGCGGACACGTAGAACCCGGCTTCCGTCGGCCCGGAGACCGTGGTGCGCTCGACCGTCGGATCGGCGCCCTTGGTGACGATCACTCCCGTGGCGGCGCCGTCTATGGTGCAGTTGGCGAGGGTGCCGCCACTGCCGTGGTCACGGAACCACGCCCCGGTGGCCGCCTCCCGGATGCGGCAGTCGTCCAGCTGGACGATGGCCCCGTCGCTGACCGAGACCGCGGTGGAGCGCACCTGGGACAGATCGCTGTCGACCACGTCGACCCGCGACCCGCGGTCCAGGACGAACAGGGCGTCCGGCACCTCGCGCACCCGGCACGAGTCGAGCACCGCGGTCGCCCCGTCGCTCACCCACACCGCCGGATAGTCGCCGGTGCTCTCGTGCAGCTCGCACTGGTTGGCGTCCACCCGGGTGCCCGGGTCCCACACCGACAGGCCGTTGCGCCCGAACCGGCGCACCGTGGAGCGGGTCAGCGTCAGCACCGAGCGCGACCTCAGGTCGATCGCGTTCTCCGGGATGTCGTGGATCTCGCAGTCGGCGAGCGTGAGCACCGCGTCCGTGTCCAGGTTGACCCCGTCGGCCGTCGTACGGTGCACCCGGCAGTCGGTCAGATGCCCGGTCGCGCGCCCGGAGACCTGCACCCCGGCGCCCCGGATCTCGTACACCTCACAGCCGACGGCCTCCAGCGAGGAGCCCTCGCCGGTCAGCGAGAACCCCGCCCCGGAGGCGTGGTGCACCCGGCAGCGGTCCAGGCGCGGGCGGGCGCCGCCGCGCACGGCCACGCCCGACTGCCCGGCGGCCACCACCTCGCACTCCTCGAACACCCCGCCCGCGCCGTCCAGCACGCTGAGCCCGACGCCCGCGGGGTTGTCCACGGTGCAGCGCCGCACGGTCGGGCGGGCGCCGCCGCGCACCTCGATGCCGACCGCCGAGCGCGTGGCCACCCGTACGTCCGTCAGCTCCGGGGTGCCGTCCTCGACCAGCAGCGCGGGGGCGGCCGAGTCCTGGCCCTCGACATGCAGATCCTGGACCACGGCGGAGGCACGTATCGTCAGCGCGACTCCGTCCACCGGCGCGATCCGCACCGAACCGCGTGCCGAGCCCTCGGGCCCGCGCAGGGTGACGGCCCGGCTCACCACCAGATTCTCGCGGTAGGTGCCGGGCGAGATGGAGAGCACATCACCGTCCCCGGCGGCCTCCAGGGCCGCCGTGAGGGAGGCGTACTCTCCGGTGCGGCGCCGCCACCGCGACGTTCCGCTGTGCGTCACCTGGACGACCGAGCCCTGTGCCATGGTGCTGCTGTGCCCCCACCTCGTGCGTTGCCGGTGTGCGCGCCTGACCGCCGCTGCTGACTGCCGCTGCGCATATGGAATGCCCCACCGTAGCGTGCGCGAGGCGCCATGAGTTGACCTGGCTGTGGAGCACGGGGGGAGTTGTGTGTTCGTATGACAACTCCCGGCCGGGCGTTGCCCGCTCGCACAGGTCAGCTGTCGGCGTCCGCCCGTCCCCAGTCCTGACCGGCCCGCTCCCAGGCGATGTCCCACTGTGTGTAACGCCGACGCATGAGCCGCCATACGACCAGCCGCCGGGCGCCGTCCACCAGGACCGCCGTCATCCCGGCCGCGCCGATTCCGGCCAGCACGGCGTGGGTGGTGGCCGTCGCGGTGTCCAGCGGGCGGCCCACCGGGCGGCCGTGGTCGTCGGTCCAGATCCGGAACCGCTCACCGGGATCCGCGCCGGGGCGAGCGCCCAGCGTGCCCTCGTGTCTGCTGCCGTCCGGCCCCGTCCAGCGGGCGAGGACGCGGCGATGGGCGTCTCTCGCGGAAGCGGTCTCGGGATCGGAGTCGATGGGCGGATGCGGCAGCACCTTCACCACGGTGGCCGAGAGCGGATGACGCTCGGCGCGCTGCTTCTGCGCGGCCTTCACCAGCGCCCCGTGTGCCAGGGACCCCGAGGTCCAGCCGACGACGGGGGCGACGAGCAGGATGAGCGCCGCGGCGATCAGCGCCGCGCATGCCTCCATCACGTCCGTCCTACGACGCAGCGGGTTGCGCCGCCAGCGCCACAGCCCCCAGATCATTCGCATGGATCACATACCCCCTTCCCCATTCGTGAGTACCGCATGGCGGGCCGGATATGCGCGTTATTCGGTGGAGAGAGAGCAATATCACGGGGCCACCCCTTTCGCCGTTCCGGCGGGCCGTCGGCGGTCCAGGGGGACACACCAGACCAGCCGGGTGCCGCCCGCCTCGGGCGCCTCGATGTGCAGGGTGCCGCCCAGGAGTTCGGCCCGGGACCGCATATTGACCAGTCCGCCGCTGGGGGCGGCGCCCCCGGTGCCCACCCCGTTGTCCGTGACCTCCAGGGTGATGTCGGCGCCGACGGTCAGCCGCACCTCCACCCGCTGGGCATGGGCATGCCGCACGGTGTTGCTGAGCGCCTCGGCCAGCACCGCCAGCACATGGTCGCCGGTCTCGTCCGGCACATCGGTGTCCACCGGGCCGTCCATCAGCAGCGACGGGGCGAAGCCCAGGGCGTCCGAGGCCGAGTGGACGGCCTTGACCAGTCGGCGCCGCAGGGTGGCGGGTTCGCCGCCGTCGTCCCCGACCGTGCGCAGGGCGAAGATCGTGGAACGGATGATCTTGATGGTCTCGTCCAGGTCGTCGACGGCCCGCCCCACCCGTTCGGCTGCCTCCGGGCGCTCGATCAGCCGGCCCGCGCTCTGCAGGGTGAGCCCGGTCGCGAAGAGCCGCTGAATGGCCAGATCGTGAAGGTCGCGGGCGATCCGGTCCCGGTCCTGGAGCAGCGCCATGTGCTCGGACTCGGCGCGGTGCCGGGCCAGTTCCAGGGCCAGGGCCGCCTGTGCCGCGAACCCCGAGAGCAGCTCCACCTCATGGTCGTCGAACGGCTGCCGCCCGGCCAGCCGGCACAGCCGCAGCGCACCGGAGGCCCGCTCGCCCGCGACCAGCGGTACGGCCACCACCGGGCCGAACTCGCTCTCCGGGGCCGGCAGCGGCCAGGACCGGGCCCGGGAGTCCAGCCGTACGTCCGAGGCGACCGCGGGGCGCCCGGTGCGGGCCGCGAGCCCGGCCAGCGAGCCGTCGGACGGCACCACGAGCCCGCCGATGAGCTCGGCGTCATGCCCCTCGGCCACCTCGACCATCAGCGAGTCGGTGCCGGTGGCGGGCAGCAGGATCGCCGCCGAGTCGGCGAGGGCCACCTGGAGGGCGAGCCGGGCGATCAGGCTCAGCACCTCGCCCGCCGGGGTGCCCGCCAGCAGCGTACGGGTGATGACGCCGAGCGCTTCCAGCCACTGCTCGCGGCGCCGGCTCTCGTGGTACAGCCGGGCGTTGTCGATGGCCACCCCGGCGGCGACCGACAAGGTGGTCAGCACCGCCTCGTCATCGGCGTCGAACTGGGCGCCGCCGCGCTTCTCGGTCAGATAGAGATTCCCGAAGACCTCGTCACGGACGCGGATCGGCACGCCCAGGAACGAGCGCATCGGCGGATGGTGCTCGGGGAAGCCGTAGCTGGCCGGATGCTCCGACAGATCGGTGAGCCGCAGCGGCTGAGGGTGGCGGATGAGCTCGCCGAGCAGCCCATGGCCACTGGGTAACGGGCCGATGTGGTGCGCCTGTTCCTCGGACATGCCCACCGGCAGGAACTGCGAGAGCCGGTGCCGGTCGACCACGCCCAGCGCGCCGTACTCCGCGTCGGCCAGCACCACCGCGGACTCCACGATCCGGCGCAGCACCTGCTCCAGGTCCAGCTCGCGGCCCACGCTGAGCACGGCCTCCAGGAGGCTGTGCATCCGGTCCTGGGTGGACCGGGCCGCGTCCAGCCGCGCCTGGAGCTCGTCGAGGAGCTGGTCGAGCCGGAGTTGGGGGAGAGCCGGATGGCGCCCCTGATCCGCACTGCCCGACACCTGGCCTCCATCCCCCCATGACCCTCTCACCAGCAGAGTAGCCGGGGCGGGGGCCGGGGGTGGCGGGGATGGAAGGAACTCGGCCAGGCTCGGGGACCGCTGGGGGACCGGCGCCTAGGAAACCGGCACCACGGCGACCGGGCACTTGGCGTGATGCAGCACGGCGTGGTTGACAAGGCCCAGTTGCATGCCGAAGTGCCCCTGCCGCCGCCGGGCCCCCACCACCAGCAGATCCGCGTGTGCGGAGGCGTCCAGCAGCGCCTTGCGCGCCGAGCCCTCGACCGGGCGGTGGGCCACCGGCACCGGCGGCAGCCCGGCCGCCGTGGCGCCGCCCAGCGTCTCGTCCAGGAGCTCGGCGGCGCGCCGCTCGTGCGCCTCACGCGCGCTTTGTGTCTCACGCGCCCCGTGCGGCTCACGTGCCCCGTGGGTCTCACGGGTCCCGTTCGCCTCGCGAGCCCCCTGCTCCTCGTGCGCGCCGCGCGCCTCGCGCCCGCCGTGGTTCCCGGGCTTCCCGTGGTCCTCGGGGCCCGCGCAGCGCCAGGCGTGCACCGCCTCCAGCTCGCCGCCGCGCAGCCGCGCCTCGCGGAGGGCGAACGCGACGGCCGCGGAGGGCGGCGCGGGCTCCCGCTCGCCCTGGCGCTCGCGCTCGGCGATCCCCACCACCACCCGGTTCATCCCGCCGCACACGTTCTCCGGGCGGCCGCGCACCACGACCACCGGGCACTGGGCGCGGGCCGCGATGCCCAGTCCGACCGAGCCGAGCAGCAGCGAGGCGAACTCGCCGCGCCCACGCGAGCCGACCACCAGCGCCTCGGCGCTCTTCCCGGCGCGCAGCAGGGCGGTGACCGCGTCGTCGGCCGCCAGGTCGGTCATCACCTTCAGGGCCGGTACCCGCCGCCCGGCCCGCTCGGCCGCCGTGGCCAGCACCGCCTCGCTGTGCAGCCGCTCGGCGGGGCGGTCGGCGGCCGTACCGGGGATGTAGCCCTCGTACCGCTCCCACAGGGAGGCGTGGACGACGCGCAGCGGCAGCCCGCGGCGCCCGGCCATCTCGGCCGCCCAGTCCAGTGCGTCCGAGGCGGCGTCCGAACCGTCGACCCCGACGACCACGGGAAGCTCCACCGCGTCCACCGCCTCTCCTGCCGGTACCCGGGAATGTCCCTTCCCATTGTCCCGCCGAAGCGGTCGCCGAGGGAGTCCGATGGCTCACTCAGCGCAGCCGCATGGCCAGTGTCACCACGGCACCGACCGCCCCCGCGCTGATCACCAGCCGGTCGGTGACCAGCTGGGTCAGCCACAGCCCGCGGCCGCTGGTCGCGCCGTCCAGCCCCGGCAGGATCCGCGGGATGACGTCCTCCGAGAAGCCGGGGCCGGAGTCGCTGATCCGGCACTCCAGCTCGTCGCCGATCCGTCGCAGCAGCAGGGAGCCGGTGCCGCCCGCGTGCTCGATGGCGTTGTTGGCGATCTCGTCCACGGCCAGCACGAAGTCCCCGCGGCGGGTCTCGCTGAGCCCGGCCCAGGCCGCGCACTCCTCGACCTGCACCCGTAGCCGGGGCAGCTCGTCGGCGGTGAAACGGCGGTGGAGCAGGTGTTCTCCGGCTCGATCGGCGGACCGACGACGAGGGTCGGCTAGCACCAGTGCCTCCCGTTTGGTGACGAGTACGAGCGACAACACAGGGTCGGTGAAGCAGCCGAGGGTACGGGGAGCGGCGCCTCATCGGTCATGACGACCACGAATGACGTGTCATATCGGAAACACGACCGGAAATGGGTAAGGGTGAAGCGATACCCGATCGACGGTGTATCGCTTTGGATCGGCTGCCTCTCGTCGTCTCTTCCGCTCAGAGATCGCCGAGGGGCGAGGGGGGAGAGGAGACGGCAGAGTGAGGTCATGATGGGACTTCTGAGCGCGCTGAAGACCGAACACCGTGAGCGGCTGATGGCGCTCGCCCACGATGTGTCCTTCCCCTCGGGTGGCCGCATCTTCGAGGAAGGCCGTAAGGCCGACCGCTTCTGGATCATCCGCACCGGCGCCGTCACGNGCCGACCGCTTCTGGATCATCCGCACCGGCGCCGTCACGCTCGATCTGCACGTCCCGGGGCGGCGGGCCGCGGTGATCGAGACCCTCGGCCCCGGAGAGCTCATCGGCTGGTCCTGGCTCTTCCCGCCGGACACCTGGCACCTGGGCGCGGAGGCGCTCAGCCCGGTGCGCGCACACGAGTTCAACGCCGAGGCGGTGCGCCGGCTGTGCGACGAGGACCCGGAGCTCGGCTACGCCCTCGCGCTGGCCTGCGCCCAGGTGATCGGGCGCCGGCTGCAGAGCGCCCGCACCCGGCTGCTGGACCTGTACGGGCCGTACGCGGGCGGAATCTCGCCATGACCGGGCCGCATGACCGGGCCGGAGGACATAGCCGGCGGCCCGGGGGCCGAATGGCCCCTTACGCTTCCCCGCGCCAGAACGTAAAGCTGGGCAGCCGGACCGCGACCGGCGACCCGCGCGCCATGGAGGAGAGGCCGTGCCCCAGACAGCCGACCCCGACGGCCCCATCGGGGTCTTTCTGCTCGACGACCACGAGGTGGTGCGGCGCGGACTGCGTGATCTGCTCGACGCCGAATCCGATCTGAAGGTGGTCGGCGAGGCGGCCAACGCCCGCGAGGCCATCGCCCGCGCGCCCGCCGTGAGGCCACGGGTCGCCGTGCTCGACGTACGGCTCGGCTCCTCGGGCGAGGGCGGGGACCACGAAGGGATCGAGGTCTGCCGGGAGTTGCGGGCCCGGCTCCCCGACCTCGCCTGTCTGATGCTGACGTCCTTCGACGACGACGAGGCGCTGTTCGACGCCATCATGGCCGGGGCCGCGGGCTATGTGCTCAAGCAGATCAACGGGTCCGACCTGGTGTCGGCGGTGCGCACGGTGGCCGATGGCCGCTCCATGCTCGACCCCGGCGCCACCGCCCGGGTGATGGCCCGGCTGCGCGGCCCGGCGCCGAGCGGGCCCGTGGAGCTGGAGAAGCTGTCCCCGCGGGAGCGGGAGATCCTTGAGCTCATCGGCGACGGACTGACCAACCGCCAGATCGCCGAGCGGCTGTTCCTGGCCGAGAAGACCGTCAAGAACCGCATCTCCTCGATCCTGTCCAAGCTGGGCGTGGGACGGCGCATCCAGGCCGCGGTGATCGCCGAGCGGATCAAGGAGCGCGAAGCGGGTCAGTGAGCCCGTGGGCGGTGTGGCCAGGATCGGCACGGCAGGATCGGCACGGCCGGGAGCGGATGACGCCCTTACGGTGGCCGCCACGGTGGCGGCGCGCGTTTCGCGTGGAGCGCGAGACCGGTCCCCTCCCGGCCCCGCGCCCCACGCCGAACGGGGCGGGACCGGTCGACATGCTCATCACCGCAGTGGAGTGAGAGCCCGGCCCACCCCCGGTGGTGGAGATGGCTCGCGGAACTGCTCGATCCAGCATCGCGGTGCGCCCCGCCGCCGGAGAAGGGCCGAACGGCCCTCATAAATCGGGCACGGACGGCCGCACGACGAAGCGGACGGCCTCACAAACGAATCAGGGGCCGGACGGGGATACCCCGTCCGGCCCGGACCTTCCCGCGACCGGGCACGGCCCGGTCGCATCACCTCCCGACGTGTGTCAGTAGCCGCCTCCCGGCTGCGGCGACCGGCCGCCCGGGTACTGCTGACGCCCGTAAGGGTCCTCGTAAGGAGAGGGCGCGGGCGCCGCCGGGCGAGGCGCGACCGGACGCGTCATGGCCGGGCGCATCGCCTCGTACCCCATCGGCGAGGCCGGCGCGGGACGCTGCGCCTGCGGCTGCTGGGCGCCCGGGTAGCCCCGCGGTCCCGTCGGCTGCGGCGGGATGTAGGGCGAGTGCGCCTGCTGCAGGCCGGTGGGCTGCGGCGCGTGCTGCTGGTAGCCCTGGTGCATCGGCTGCGGGGAGGGGGCGGCCGGCAGCGCGGGAAGCGCCGAGGGCAGCGCCGGAAGATGACTTCCGGTGTCATAGGCCGACGGCACCCTGATGGGCGCGATCTGCGGTGTCCCCCGCTCGGCGACAAGACTGTCGTAGATGGGGGTGTCCGGGAAGGACGGCGAGGAGTAGTAGCCGCCACCGTAAGTGCTGCGGGGGGAGGTCATAGACCATAAGTTAAGCCCACCATGTGCTGATTGGGGAGTCCGGTAGGAGGGTTGTTTTCAGTGTTCGGAGTGGCCGTGGATCCCCAATCCGAGCGAACCCGGGAAAATCGGTCGTCAGGGTACGTTGAGATCGTGTAAAGAGCGCGTTTTCAGCGGGTAGCCACCCGTCGTCCGCGCTGTGTGACGGCCGAGTGGCCGGATCCGAATGAACAGAAAGGCAGGGGGACGGAAATGGCGATGCGCAAGGGCGGTAACACGCCAGTACCGGCTGACGCGGTGCGGATCGAGCTCGGCTGGCGCGCCGGACCGGGGGCACCGGACGTGGACGCCTCGGCGCTGCTGCTGGTGTCCGGAAAGGTCAGGTCCGACGGGGACTTCGTGTTCTACAACCAGGCGGCGCACTCCTCCGGCGCGGTGCGCCACGAGGGGAAGCTGACCGCGGGCGACACCGTGACCGACACCCTTTCGGTGGACCTCGCCCGGGTCGAGTCCGCCGTCGACACCGTGGTCCTCGCGGCCTCGGCCGATGGCGGAACGTTTGGCCAGGTGCCCGGTCTGCACATTCGGGTGCTGAACGCGGCGGGCGGCGCGGAGATCGCCCGCTTCGACAGCGAGGACGCCACGGTCGAGACCGCCTTCGTCCTCGGCGAGCTGTACCGCAGGCAGGGCGCCTGGAAGTTCCGCGCCGTGGGGCAGGGGTACCAGAGCGGTCTCGCGGGGCTCGCCACGGACTTCGGTATCACGGTCGACGAGCCGCGGCAGACGCCGGCTCAGCCCGCCGCCCCGGCTCCCGCCCCCGCCGCCCCGCCGAACGCCGGGCAGAACCCGTACGCGGCGCAGAGCCCGTACCCGGCCGCGCAGAACCCGTACGCGGCCCCGGCGCCGCCCTCCGGCCCGCCCGCCGGGGCGTACCCGCCTCCGTCGCCCACCGCCGTCTCCACGCCCCTGCCGCCGCCTCCGCCCACCGCACCGGCCGCACCGGCCCCCGCGCCCGGCGCGGCACCGGTGAGCCTCAGCAAGGTCACCCTGACGAAGGAGGCGCCCTCGGTCTCGCTGACCAAGCAGGGCGGCACCTCCGGCACCATGCGGATCAACCTCAACTGGCAGGTGCGCAAGCAGTTCTCGGGGTGGGCCTCCAAGCTGGGCCGGGCCATGGCCGTGCACAGCGACCTCGATCTCGACCTCGGGGCGCTGTTCGAACTCTCCGACGGCAGCAAGGGCGTGGTCCAGGCGCTCGGCAACTCCTTCGGCTCGCTGCACCAGCCGCCCTTCATCCACCTGGACGCCGACGACCGGACCGGTGCCCGGGCGGCCGGTGAGAACCTCGCCATCAACCTCGACCACCAGAAGCTGTTCCGCCGGATCCTGGTCTTCGTGACCATCTACGAAGGTGCCCGCAGCTTCGCCGACCTCCACGCCACGGTCACCCTGCAGCCGCAGTTCGGCGCCCCGATCGACTTCTCGCTCGACGAGTGCACCGTCCCGTCCCCGGTCTGCGCGCTCGCGCTCATCACCAACACCGGCGGCGAGCTCGTCGTGCAGCGCGAGGCCCGCTATCTGGTGCCGCAGCGCGGCACCAGCCCGCAGCGCACCCTCGACCACGCCTACGGCTGGGGCATGAACTGGACCCCCGGCCGCAAGTGAAACCCCGGTGCACGGGGCGCGGCCGTCAGGGCGCGGCGCTGGGGGCGGGCGTCAGGGCGCGGCGCTCGGGCGGGCGTAGGTGCGCCCCTTCCAGGCCGCGCCCTGCCCGAGGTGGTGCCGCACCGCCGAGTCCACGGTCATCAGCAGATAGAGAAGGGCCGTCAGGGGCAGCAGCGGCGCCAGCCACAGCGTCTGCCGGTAGTAGCGCAGCATCGGGATGTAGGTGCCCGCCATCAGCGCCCAGGCGGCGGCGCCCATCGCCGGCGGCGCGGGACGCTCCGTCAGCACCCCCGCGACCACGGCCGCGGGCGGCACGAGATACACCACCGCCAGCCCCGCGACCGTCACCAGCAACAGCAGCGGATTGTGGTGCAGCTGGGTGTACGCGCTGCGCGAGACCATCCGCCACAGCTCGCCCAGCCGTGGATACGGCCGCACGCTGTCGACCCGGTCGGCCAGCCCCAGCCAGATCCGTCCGCCGGACCGTTTCACCGTGCGGGCCAGCGCCACGTCGTCGATGACCGCCTGCCGGATCGCCTCCGGGACCCCGGCCCGCTCGGCCGCCTCCCGGCGCAGCAGCACACAGCCGCCCGCGGCCGCCGCGGTGCGCCCCCGGCTCCGGTTGACCCACCGAAAGGGGTACAGCTGCGCGAAAAAGTAGACGAAGGCGGGCACGATCAGCCGCTCCCAGTAGGTCACCACCCGCAGCCGCGCCATCTGGGAGACCAGATCCAGCCCGTTCGCCTCGGCCGCGCGCACCAACTCCCGCAGGGAGTCCGGCTCATGCGCGATATCCGCGTCCGTCAGCAGCAGGTAGTCCACACCGCCGTCGTCCTTACGGTCCGCGTCCCGGCCGTCCGCGTCCTTACGGTCCGCACCGCACGCGTCCTGACGGTCCGCGGCGAGGCGGGTCGTGGCGAGCGCCATGCCGTGCCGCACCGCCCACAGCTTGCCGGTCCAGCCGGGGCCGGGTTCGCCGGGGGAGTCGACGGTCAGCGGCAGCCCGCCGTGCTCGTCGGCCAGTTCACGGGCCAGCTTCCCCGTGCCGTCCGAGCTGCCGTCGTCGATCAGGAAGATCTCCGCCGGCCCCGGATAGTCCTGGGCGAGCAGCGAGGGCAGGCTGGCCGGAAGCACCGCGGACTCGTCCCGGGCGGGCACCACGACGGCCACCGAGGGCCATGCCGCGGGCTCCGGCGGCCCGGACCCGTCCGGCTCCGGCGGCCCCGAGCCGTCCGGGCCGGTCCGGGGCAGCCGGACGTCCGTACGCCAGAAGAAGCCCTGGCCCAGCAGCAGCCACAGCCATGCGGCCAACGACCCGGCGGCGATCCACATCAGCGCGCTCACCCGTCGAAGTCTGCCCGAAGGTGGGCCCGGCCGTCGGGCGCACGGGACCGATCCATTAAAGTGACCGGGTGAAGATCGCGCTTATGGACTCCGGAATCGGGCTGTTGCCCGCCGCCGCCGCGATGCGCCGACTGCGACCGGACGCCGATCTCGTCGTCTCCTCCGACCCCGCCACCATGCCGTGGGGCCCGCGCACCCCCGAGGACGTCACCGAGCTGGCCCTGGGCTGCGCCCGGGCCGCCGCCGCACACCGCCCCGACGCGCTGATCGTCGCCTGCAACACGGCCTCCGTCCACGCCCTGCCCGCGCTGCGCGCCGAGCTGGAGCCCGGGCTGCCGGTCGTCGGCACCGTGCCCGCCATCAAGCCCGCGGCGGCCGGGGGAGGGCCGATCGCGATCTGGGCCACCCCGGCCACCACCGGCAGCCCGTACCAGCGCGGACTGATCCGCGACTTCGCGGACGGCGTCGAGGTGACCGAGGTGCCGTGCCCTGGGCTCGCGGACGCGGTGCAGCACGCCGACAACGAGGGGATCGACGCCGCGGTGGCCGCCGCGGCGGCCCGCACCCCGCGCGATGTCACGACCGTCGTCCTGGGCTGCACCCATTACGAACTCGTCGCCGACCGCATCCGGACCGCCGTACAGCAGCCGGACGCGCCGCCGATCGTCCTCCACGGCTCGGCCGGGGCCGTCGCCGCCCAGGCCCTGCGCCGGATCGGCGCCGACCCGTTCCCGCCGGACGGCCCGGTCACCCCGGGCGGTCTGACCGTCATCCTCAGCGGACGCGAGGCCCACCTGCCGGAGGCCGCGCTGACCTACGCCGAAGGCGTGCTGCTGGCATCCGTCGCCCCGACGCGCGCTTGACACCGGTGCCTCCCGCGGTGAGCTGACCGAAACGCCCCTCACCAGTGGATTCACCCGCCCCGCTGCCGTGGGGCCGGAAGGTGAGTACGCTGCCAACCATGAGGCACCACGACCACGGAGAGCCGACCGCCCACGGGCAGCCGCCCGCGGTCTGGATCGGACGCGCCCACAATCGCGTGCAGTGGCTGCTGGCCGTGGCGGGCGCCGCGTGCCTGGCGCTCGGTGTCGACCTCGCCGTCGACTCGCCCTGGGGCTCGGGCATCGCACCGCTCCTGATGGCCGTCGTCGGCTGTGTCGCCGCCGGGCTGCTGATGCTCTTCGGCACCCTCGCCTTCGTCCATGTGGCGGTACGGGTCGACGACGAGGTGCTGGAGATCCGCTGCGGCCATATGGGGCTCCCACGCCGCCGCATTCCGCTCAGCGACGTGGTCCACGCCGATGTGGCCCGTAAGGTCACCCCCTGCCAGTGGGGCGGCTGGGGCTACCGCTGGCGCCCCGAGAAGGGCACCGCCGTGGTGGTGCGCCGGGGCGAGGGCGTGGTGGTCCGCCTCGGGGACGGCCGCGTCTTCACGGTCACCGTGGACGACGCGGAGGCGGCGGTCCGGGTCATCCGCGACCGGCTGCGGCTGATCGCGGCCCGCACCTCCCAGGTCTAGCCGACCCCCGTTCCCCTTCTTTCGGGGGAAGTGTTCCGTTCCGGGGCCTCCGGGGCCTCCGGGGGCGCATCCCCTTTTCGGGGGCGCGTACGCGTGGGCCGCGCCGGATCTCATGGCACCGCTCCCGGGTCGTCGGCCAGGCGGCGGGCGGTCGCCAGTCCGGCGAGGAGGCCGGCTCCCGCGGTGATCTGGGAGAAGCTGAGGGCGTTGCCCAGACAGGACTCGACGGCCAGGGCCGTGAGGGTGGCGGCCGCCGTAAGGACCACGGGAGTGGGGCGCGGGGAGCGCCACAGGGCGTGGAGCATCCAGCCGAAGGCCGCGCCCAGCAGGGCCACCCCCGGCAGCCCCTGACCGGCCGCCTGCTGCAGCGGCGCCGAATGCGGTTTGGCCTCCGGGCCCAGCGGCTGGGCCACCGCCGGGCTCAGCTCCCCGAAGCGGTCCGGGCCCGCGCCGCGCAGCGGATCCGTGTCCTCGATACGGGCGGCGTCCTGCCACAGCCGGATCCGGTGCTCGGTGAGATGGGCGCGCAGGGCGGGCGGCAGTCCGCCCGGGACCGCGCCCTTGGCCACCGCCCAGGTGCCGCCCACCGCGACCGTGGCGATCAGCGCGCACGCGGCGAGCGCGGGGAGCCGCCGCCGCGGCCGGGCGGCGATGAGCGAGCACACCAGGACGGCGCCGCTCGCCACCGAGCCGACCGTCGAGCCGCCCACCACGGCCGTCAGCGTGATCGCCGCGGCCGGCAGCCACAGCGCCGGGCGGAGGACCCGCGGGGCGGCCCAGGCCGCGCAGCAGACCGCGCCCGTGGCCAGGGTGAGCTGGGCCGCGCCCGGCCCCTCATGGCCGGCGAGCCCGTACGGCGAGGTGCAGGCCAGGCCGAACCCCGCGAACCCGGCGGCCGCCGCCCCCGCGACCGGCAGCAGCGATCCGGCGATCCGGCCGCAGGCGTACCCGGCGGCCACCGCCAGAACGGCCAGCAGCACCCCCTCGGGGCGGGCCGGCCGCCCCATGGCCGCGATCAGCGCCCAGACGGCGCAGCCGGCCAGGATCAGAACCCCCGCGATATCGGACGCACCCGCGCGGCCGTCGGCCGGCCTGCCGTGGTCCCGCACGACAGGCTCCACCACTGATGACGTCATCCCGTCGACCCCCCGTCGTGACGGGCATCGCGCCGACGCCCTTACGGCCGTCGCGCGAGCCATGACACCCGAAACCGTAGCGCTTGTCGTAAGGAATGTGTATATGGTGCACAGAAACGATGAGTCGGTCGTGAAACGCCCGCCGTGAAGGGCGCCGTACGGGCGCCGCGCGCGCCCCCGTTTCCGCCCGATACCCTCGGCCCATGCCGACCCCCGACTTCATCCGTGACCTCAGGGCCTCCATCGGCCATCAACTGCTCTATCTGCCGGGCGTGAGCGCCGTGGTCCTCGACGACCAGGACCGGGTGCTGCTGGGCCGCCGGGCCGACAACGGCCGCTGGACCATCATCTGCGGCATCCCCGAACCCGGTGAGCAGCCGGCCACGGCGGTGGTCCGCGAGGTCGAGGAGGAGACCGCGGTGCGCTGTGTCCCCGAACGCATCGTGCTCGTACGGACCCTGGCGCCGGTGACCTACCCCAACGACGACAGGTGCCAGTTCGTGGACATCTGCTTCCGCTGCCGCGCGGTCGGCGGCGAGGCGCGGGTGAACGACGACGAGTCGCTGGACGTCGGCTGGTTCCCGCTCGACGCGCTGCCCGAGATGGAGGACTTCTCCCTGTCCCGGATCAAGCAGGCGCTCGAGGACGGCCCGACATGGTTCGAGCCCATCATCGAGGAGTGAAGTATGTGCCGCGCCCACATCGGTTCGGGCCCCACGGCTGCCTAATGTGCCCCTCATGAGCGCGTCCACCACACCAGGCCCGGACCCACGGCCGTCCGGCGGCCCCGATCTCTCCGGCCGTACCGCACTCGTCACGGGCGCCGCCGGGGGCATCGGCCGGGCCTGCACGCTGCGACTGGCCGCTGCCGGGGCGCGGGTGCGGGCCGTCGACCTGGACGCCGAGGGCCTCACCGACCTCGTCGCCGCGGCCTCCGGACTGCCCGGGCCTGTCGAGGCCCACCCCCTGGACCTCACCGACCTCGACGCCGCAGAGCGGGCCTCCGCCGGCACCGACATCCTGGTCAACAACGCCGGGCTCCAACTCGTCCGGCCCATTGAGGACTTTCCGCCCGAGGTCTTCTCCCGGGTGCTCACCGTGATGCTGGAGGCCCCCTTCCGGCTGGTGCGCGGCGCGCTGCCGCACATGTACGCCCAGGGCTGGGGCCGGATCGTGAACATCTCCTCGGTGCACGGGCTGCGCGCCTCCCCGTACAAGTCGGCCTATGTGGCCGCCAAACACGGTCTGGAGGGGCTCTCCAAGGTCGCCGCGCTGGAGGGCGCGGAGCACGGAGTGACGTCCAACTGCGTCAACCCCGGCTATGTGCGCACCCCACTCGTCGAGCGGCAGATCGCCGACCAGGCCGAGGCCCACGGGATCTCGCCGGAGCGGGTGGTCTCCGAGGTGATGCTGGCCGATGCGGCGGTCAAGCGGCTGGTCGAGCCCGAGGAGGTCGCCGAGGCCGTCGCGTACCTCTGCGGTCCGCACACATCGTTCGTCACCGGGGCCTCGCTCAGCATGGACGGCGGATGGACCGCCCACTGAGCGGCCCATCGGATCGGTCACCGGCCTCTGAAGGACAATTGGCTCAGCCACTGAGCCACGGGAGCGGATTGGCCGAGCCACGGGCGGATGGTGGCCGATTGGCTGAGCCAACTCCGGACGGTGGCCCATTGGCTCAGCCACCGGACCGCCTGTTGCCCGGCCGCCCCGTCGACAAGGCACCGGGCCGCCTTACGGCTGGCGCCGCCGCGCCCGGCGGGAGTATGCCTGTGCCCATGCCCGACGACCGGCCGGAGAACCCCTACCTGGAACTGCTCGCACGCGGCGCGCCCGCCGAGGCGTACGAGCGCCCGGTGCTGCGCGCCCGCGCCGACAAGGCCCCGGCCGACCGGCTGGCGGCCCTGGAGCGCGCCAAGCTGCTCGCCCTGCGGGTGCGCGGTGAGCTGGAGGGGCGACGGCGCCGCGAGGCCGAGCTGTCCGCGCTCTTCGAGACCGCCCACGACCTGGCGGGGCTGCGCGACCTGGACGCGGTGCTCCAGGCCATCGTGCAGCGCGCCCGCTCCCTGCTGGGCACCGAGGTGGCCTATCTGACGCTCAACGACCCGACGGCCGGTGACACCTATATGAGGGTCACCGACGGTTCGGTCTCGGCCCGCTTCCAGCAGTTGCGGCTCGGCATGGGGGAGGGGCTCGGCGGTCTGGTGGCCCAGACCGCCCGCCCCTATGTGACCGAGAGCTACCTCCACGATCCGCGGTTCCAGCACACCCACGCCATCGACGCGGGCGTCATGGACGAGGGACTGGTCGCCATCCTCGGGGTGCCGCTGCTGCTCGGCAGCGGTGTCATCGGCGTGCTGTTCGCGGCCGATCGCCGGGCCCGGGTGTTCGAACGCGAGCAGATCGCGCTGCTCGGCTCGTTCGCCGCCCACGCGGCTGTGGCCATCGACACCGCCCATCTGCTCGCCGAGACCCGTACGGCGCTCACCGAGCTGGAGGCCGCCAACGAGATCATCCGGGATCGCAGCCGGGTCATCGAGCGCGCCTCCGACGTCCACGACCGGCTCACCGAACTGGTGCTGCGCGGCGGCGGGGTGCACGACGTGGCCGACGCCCTGGCCGAGGTGCTCAGCGGCTCGGTGGAGTTCCTCGAGGCCGACGAGGCGCCCGCGGCGGCCGTCGACCGGTCCCGGGCCGACGGCCACGCGGTGCGCGACGGCGAGGAGGACTGGGTCGCCGCGGTCTCGGCGGGCGGCGAACTGCTCGGCGCGCTCGTGCTGCGCGGCCACCCCCGGCTCGACCCCGTGGACCAGCGCACACTGGAGCGGGCCGCGATGGTCACCTCACTGCTTCAGCTCGCCCGCCGCTCCGCGGGCGAGGCCGAACAGCGGGTGCGCGGCGAGCTCCTGGACGACCTCCTCGACGCCCCCGACCGCGAGCCCCGGCTGCTGCGCGAGCGCGCCGCGCGGCTCCAGGCGGACCTGGACACGCCCCATGTGGTGCTCGCGGCGGGCATCGAGGCCCCGGGCCCCGGCACGTCCGCCACCGGGCCCGCCACCGGGTCCGGCAACACGCACGGCAACGCACATGGCAACACGCACGGAAGCGGGTCCGCCAACGCACACGGCAACACCCACGGAAGCGGGTTCGGCAAGACGCACGGCAACACCCATGGCGACGCCCACGGAAACGGGCCCGGAAGCACGTCCAGCACATCCGGCGGCGCGCCCGCCGAGGACGCCGCGGGCCGTCGGCGGCTGTGGTCCGCCGCGTCCCATCTGGCGGCCACCCGGCACGGTCTGGCCGCCGCCCGCGACGGCGGCACCGTCCTGCTGCTGCCGCTCGCCGACGGCGAGACCGCCGACGCCCTCGCCCGCCGCACCGCCCGGCAGCTGGGCACCGCCGTGCACGCCGCGGTCACCGTGGGCGCCTCCGCGCCCGTTCCCGCGCCCGCCGCGCGGCCCGGGGAGGTCGCCGCGGGCTACGCCGAGGCGCGGCGCTGTCTGGCCGCCCTGCGGGTGCTGGGCCGGGCCGGACAGGGCGCCGCCGCCGAGGACTTCGGCTTCCTCGGGCTGCTGCTGGCCGGGACCCGCGAGGGCGCCCCGGACGGCACCGGCGTCCAGGACTTCGTGAACCGCACCGTGGGCGCCGTCATCGACTACGACGAGCGGCGCGGCACCGAGCTGATCCACACGCTCGACGCGTACTTCGCCGGCGGGATGAGCCCGGCCCGTACCAAGGACGCCCTCCACGTGCACGTCAACACGGTGGCGCAGCGGCTGGAGCGGGTCGGGCGGCTGCTCGGCCCCGACTGGCAGTCGCCCGCCCGCTCCCTGGAGATCCAGCTCGCCCTGCGGCTGCACCGCCTGGCCTCGGCCGTGGGTTACTGAGCCGAGGCCGAACGGGCCGTGCGCTCGGCCGACTCCGCCGCCGAGCGCGGGGAGGGGGCCGAGGTCGGTTCGACGGCGGCCAGATCGCGGTCCCGGGTCTCCTTGGCGACGCCCACGGCCACCAGGGTGAGCAGGGCCGCCGCGATCACATAGAGGGCGATCGGCGTGGCGCTGTCGTAGTCGGCCAGCAGCGCGGTGGCGATGAGCGGTGCGGGCGCACCGGCCGCGACGGACGCGAACTGCGCGCCGATCGACGCCCCCGAATACCGCACCCGGGTCGCGAACATCTCGGAGAAGAAGGCCGCCTGGGGCGCGTACATCGCCCCGTGGAAGATCAACCCGACCGTCACGGCGAGCAACAGGGCCGGGAAGCCCTTGGTGTCGATGAGGAGGAAGAACGGGAAGGCCCACGCGCCCACGCCCACCGCGCCCAGGAGGTACACCGGGCGCCTCCCGATCCGGTCCGACAGCGCGCCCCACGCGGGGATGACCGCGAAGTGCACGGCCGAGGCGATCAGTACGGCGTTGAGCGCGGTCTGCTTGCCGAGGCCCACATGGTCGGAGGTCGCGTAGACGAGGACGAAGGCGGTGATGACGTAGTAGCTGATGTTCTCGGCCATCCGCGCGCCCATGGCGATCAGCACATCCCGCCAGTGGTGGCGCAGGACCGCCACCAGCGGCATCTTCTCGGCGGTGTCCTCCGCGCCCGCGGCCGCCTTACGGGCCTCGGCCCGGGCCAGCGCGGCCTTGAAGACCGGCGATTCATCGACAGAGAGACGAATCCACAGGCCGACCAGCACCAGCACCCCCGAGAGCAGGAACGGCACCCGCCAGCCCCATGACTCGAAGGCGTCGTCGGAGAGCGTGGCCGTCAGCGCGGAGAGCACCCCGGTGGCCAGCAGCTGCCCCGCGGGGGCGCCGGTCTGCGGCCAGGACGCCCAGAACCCGCGCCGCCGCGCGTCCCCGTGCTCCGACACCAGCAGCACCGCACCGCCCCATTCGCCGCCCAGTGCGAACCCCTGGATCAGACGCAGCGCGGTGAGCAGTACGGGCGCCGCGGAGCCCACCGTGGCGTGGGTGGGCAGCAGCCCGATGGCGCAGGTCGCGCCGCCCATCATCAGCAGACTCAGGATCAGCAGCTTCTTACGGCCGAGCCGGTCGCCGTAGTGGCCGAAGACCAGCGCGCCGACCGGCCGGGCGGCGAAGCCGACCGCGTAGGTCAGGAACGACAGCAGCGTGCCGACGAGCGGGTCGGAGTCCGGGAAGAAGAGCTTGTTGAAGACGAGCGCGGCGGCCGAGCCGTAGAGGAAGAAGTCGTACCACTCGATGGTGGTGCCGATGAGGCTCGCGGCGACGATACGGCGCAGTGAGCCGGGCGAGGTCGGGGGAGCGGAGGCCGGAGAATCCGGGGTGGGCATGGGTCACCACTTCCGAGCGGGGTGCGGGGACGGTTTTGTGTTGCCACACCGTAGAAATGCGCAGTTCGGCTCGGATATGTAGGCGGGCGACACACTTCACCCGGCCACTGTGGTGACACGCCCCGCCCAGGAGCCCCGCGCGTCGGCCCGCCCCGTCCCGGAGACTCCCTAGGGTCCCGTGCGTGGCCGCCGTACCTTGCCGAGCTGGAGCATGGCGGCGTTGAGCTGTTCCGGGGTGAGCGAGGGGGCCGGGAGCGGATGGGACCCCTCGGGGCGCAGCCCGTCGAGCAGCAGGGCCAGATAGCGGCGCCAGGCCAGCGGCGCGGCCACGGTCGAGCCGGGGACCGCGCGGCCGAGCGCGGCCAGCATGAACTGCAGGTCCTCCGCGGTGGCGTCCGCCCGGACCTCGCCCTGCTCCTGGGCGCGGCGCAGAAGGTCGTCGAGCGTCTTGTGGTTCTCCTTACGGAGCGCGTCGAGCGAGGGGACGCCCTGGATGGCGGTGGTCATCAGGTCGTTGGTGCCCCGGTCGGCGGCGAGCAGCCCGAAGATGCGCTCCAGGTAGGCTGTGAGCCCGACCCAGGCGTCAGTCGCGGAGCGGGCCTCCTCGGCGGCCCGCAGAATGTCCCGAAGGGAATCGCCGAATACCGCCTCGATGAGTTCCGCCCGGCCGGCGAACCGCCGGTAGAGGGTGGCGCTGCCGACTCCGGCCCGACGGGCGATGTCGTCGAGCGGGGCGTCCACACCCTGATCCGTGTAGATCTCCCGGGCGGCAGCTATCAGCATCTCGCGGTTGCGCCGTGCGTCTCGGCGCAACGGTGTCTCTTTCTCCACACGGCTGCCCATGGCCCGCACCCTAACACTAACCGGGGGAATCTCTCCGGTTAGGTGTTAAGATCATCGCCAGAACGGGGAACGATCCCCGGTTCTGGCTTCGGGGGAAGCCGCCAACCGACTGAGGGGATCACATGCCCCAGGATCTGTCCGCGCTCGGCGCGGACTTCGTCGTCAACCCGTATCCGGTCTACGCACGTCTGCGGGAGCGGGGCCCGGTCCACCGGGTGCGCACCGACGCCTCCGGTGAGTTCTGGCTCGTCGTCGGCCACGAGGAGGCCCGCGCCGCGCTGACCGACCCCCGGCTGAGCAATGACGTCCGTCACTCGGCCGCGTGGCAGGACGACGGCGGCAATGCCATCGGGCGGAACATGGTGCAGACCGACCCGCCGCACCACACCCGGCTGCGGGGGCTGGTGGCCCGCGCCTTCACCCCGGGCCGGATCGAGGCCCTGCGCCCCCGCGTCCGGCAGATCGCGGACGAACTGCTGGACGCGATGGCCCCGCTGGGCCGGGCCGATCTCGTCGAGGACTACGCGCTGCCGCTGCCCCTGGCCGTCATCTGCGAGCTGCTGGGCGTGCCGGAGACGGATCGCAAGGCGTTCCACGACTGGTACCTCGAGAGCACCGACCTGACCCGCCCGGAGGCCGCCGGTGCCGCCGCCCAGGCCCTGACCGGCTACTTCGCGGAGCTCATCGAGACCAAGCGCCGCACCCCCGGCGACGATCTGCTCAGCGCCCTGGTCCGCGCCATGGACGGGGACGGCGACGCGCTCTCCGACGAGGAGATGCTCGGCATGACGTTCGTGCTGCTGGTCGCGGGCTACGAGACCTCCGCCAACCTGATCTCCAGCGGCACCCTCGCCCTGCTCCGCCACCCCGAGCAGCTGGCCGCGCTGCGTGCCGACTGGTCGCTGCTGGAGGGCGCGATCGAGGAGATGCTGCGCTACGACGGCCCGGTGGAGAGCGCCGCGTTCCGCTTCACCAGGGAGCCGGTGGCGATCGCGGGCACGACCATTCCGGCCGGGGAGCCGGTGGCGGTCGTCCTGGCCGCCGGGTCGCGCGACCCCCGGCGCTTCGCCGAGCCGGACCGCTTCGACATCCGGCGCGCACCGCGCGGCCACCTCGGCTTCGGACACGGTGTCCACCACTGCCTGGGCGCCCCGCTGGCCCGGCTCGAAGGGGCCACCGCCTTCCGGGCCCTGCTGGAGCGCTGCCCCGATCTGGCCCTGGACGCCGATCCGGCCGAACTCGCCTGGCGCCCCAGCCTGATGCTGCGCGGGCTGCGGCGACTGCCGATACGTTTCACCGCGGCTCCGGACGCCTGACCCCGCGTTCCGGACGCCTGAAAACCCGGCGTTCCGGACGCCGGACCCCGTGCTCCGGACGCCCGAACCCCGGCTCCGGACGCCCATGTCCCCGGCCGCGGCGAGAACCGCCGCGGCCCGGCACGGCCCACGCACCGCCCCGGCCGGGAGCACTCGCACCGCCCCGGCCGGCCAGACCCCACGGACCGCGGTGGCCACCCACCGCGGTCCGTGGGGTCTGTGGAGCACGGCGTTCAGCGTGGTTCCGGAATCATCCGCAGCGGACCGGCCGTGAGGCTCATCTGGGGCCTCGGCCGGATCTTCGTCCCCGGAATCGGGCGCATCCGCCAGCGGCCCGCGATCGCGGCCAGGGTGAGCGTCGCCTCCGTCATGCCGAAGACGTCGCCGATGCACTTCCGGCTGCCACCGCCGAACGGCAGATACGAGCCACGCGTCACCTCCTTGGCCCGCTCCGGGAGCCAGCGGTCCGGGTCGAAGGACTCCGGGCGGGGGAAGAGGGCCGGATCGCGGTGCAGCACATATGGGCTGATCAGCACGTCCGACGCCGGGGGCAGCCGCCGCCCGCCCAGCTCGGTGGCCTCGGTGGTGGTCCGGGTGAACAGCCACGCGGGCGGGAAGAGCCGCAGCGCCTCGCTGAACACCCGCTGGGTGTACGCGAGCCGGGGGACGTCGGCGTAAGCCGGGGCGCGCCCGCCCAGCACCTCGTCGACCTCGGCGTGCAGCGCGGCCTCGGCGCGGGGATTGCGGCCGAGCAGGAACCAGGTCCAGGTCAGCGCGGAGGCGGTGGTCTCGATCCCGGCCAGCAGCAGGGTCATGACCTGGTCGTGGATCTCCTGGTCCGACATCGTGCCGCCGGTCTCGTCGTCCTGCGCCGCGAACAGCGCGGACAGCACATCGCCGCGGTCGCCGTCGTCCGACGCCTTGTAGTCGTCGATCATGCGGTCGATGAGCTGGTTGAGCCGGGCGAGCGCGTCGTCGAAGCGCCGGTTCGCCGCGAGCGGGAGCTTGGCCAGCAGCCCGGTGGGGTCGATCGCCTGCCGGTAGGCGCCCTCCACGACGATGGGCAGACAGTGCTGGATCTCGGCCACGGCATGCGGCGCCATATCGGTCGAGAAGAGCGCACGGGCCGTCACCCGCGCGGTGAGCGCGAGCATCTCGTGGCTGACGTCGATGGGGCGGCGCGCGGTCCACGCCGTCGACTCGGCCTCGCACTCCCGCTCCATCACCTCGGCGTACTTGGCGATCCGGGCGGCGTGGAAGGCGGGCTGCACCAGCCGGCGCTGCCGCCGGTGGTCCGCCCAGTCGGAGGTGATCAGGCCGTTGCCCAGGATGGGCTTGGCCTTCTCCTTGACCGGCCCGCCGGTGTCGTAGACCCGCGCGTTCACCAGCACCTGCTGGACCAGCTCCGGATGACAGGGCAGATAGACGGGCCGGGGCCCCAGCCGGAGCTCGACCAGATCGCCGTGGGCGGGCAGGGAGGCCAGGAACGTAAGCGGCTTGCGGCCCATGAGCAGGGCATGGCCGACCAGCGGAAGCCCGCCGGGGGCGACGGCGTGCCGCCAGTGGCGCGTCGCCGGTTGCTGCGCGGTCCTCATGCGGAAGATGTCCTTCACTCGCGAGGTGGGGTACGGAAGGTGCGGGGCGTCCGGTCCGGGGCGGACCCCGGGCCGGACGTCGTCAGCGCGGCTCGCACACCATGGGCAGCGGGCCGGGTTCGAGCGTCGCCTTCGGCTCGGGGCGCAGCGTCGTCCCGGGCACCGGGCGGAGACGCCACCGGCTCGCGATCGTCGCCACGATGAGGGCGGTCTCGGTCAGCGCCAGGACGTCCCCGATGCACTTGTGGCTGCCCGCGCCGAACGGGAGCAGCGCCCCGCGCTCCACCTCCTTGGCGCGGTCGCCGAGCCAGCGCTCGGGGTCGAACCGCTCGGGGTCGGGGAACAGTTCGGGGTTGTGGTGCAGCGCCTGGGCGCTGTAGAGGATCATCGTGCCCGCCGGGACGGTCCGGCCGCCGAGTTCGGTCTCGGCCGCCGTGACCCGCATCGCCATCCAGGACGGCGGATACAGCCGCAGCGACTCGGTGATGACCCCGCGGGTGTACTCCAGGGACGGCAGGTCCTCGAAGGTGGGGGTGCGCCCCTCCAGGACCTCGTCGATCTCGGCGTGCACCCGCTTCTCCACCTCCGGGTGGGCGCCCAGGAGGTGGAAGACGAAGGCGAGGGTCGAGGCGGTGGTCTCGCTCCCGGCCACCAGGAAGGTGACCACCTGGTCGAGGACCTCGCCGTCGTCAAGGCCCTTCCCGGTCTCCGGGTGTTCGGCGCGCAGCAGTGTGGAGAGCAGATCGCCGTGGTCGGCGCCGGAGCGCCGGCGGTCGCGGATCATCTCGTCCACGATCTGCCGCAGCCGGGCGTTGGCCCGGTCATAGCGCCGGTTGCCCGGGGTGGGGAGCTTCTCCATGATCCCCAAAGGCGCCATGGTGCGCTTGTAGATGCCGTCCGAGACGATGCGCAGACAGTGGCGCGCCTCGTCGATCGTCGCCTCGTCGATCCCGGTGGAGAACAGCGTCCGCGCCGCCACCCGCATCAGCAGGGCGTGCATGGTGTCGCTGATGTCCAGGGTGCGCCCCGGCTCCCAGGAGCCGATCGCGGTACGGGTGTCATCGGCGACCGCGGCGGTGTAGGCGGCGATCTTCGGGGTGTGGAACGCGGGCTGGATCATCCGCCGCTGGTAGCGGTGGTCCTCGCCCCGGGAGACCGAGAGGCTGTTCCCGAGCAGCTGCCGCGCCTTGTCGAAGACCCCGCCCTTGTCGAACACCCGGGGATTGAGCAGCACCTGGCGGACCAGCTCGGGATGGCAGGCCAGATAGGCGCGGCTGGGCCCCAGCCTGACCTCCACCAGATCGCCGTGGGCGGGCAGGGAGGCCAGGAACCGCAGCGGACGGCGCCACAGCGCCAGGGTGTGCCCCAGCAGCGGCACCGAGCCGGGCGCCGTGCCGGTGGTCCAGGGGCGCTCCGGCTGTGCGGAGCTCTTCGCGGGAGTCACGGATCCCCGTTCCCTCACTGGATGCGAGAGTTGACGTCGTTGACGGCCGTCTTGTAGCGCTTGTTGCTGGTGGTCCAGACGAAGTTGCCGTAGATCAGATCGAGGAAGACGTCCTGTGTCAGCTGGTCGAACGCCTTGATGCACTCGATGTCCTCGATCATGTCATCGAGCCGGGCCTGGAAGAACTCCTTGAACGCCGTCTCATCGCTCACATCGCAGAGCCGGAAACAGTTGGTGATCTGGCCCAGGGAGACCTCGCGGTCATAGGAGTAGAAGTCGTTGACGATGGTGAGTCCGCGGGTGGTCATGCGCGCGGCCAGGCTCGTCTTGGCGTGTTCGGTGAACTCCGCATGCCGGTAGATCGGATACGACATCTTCATCCAGAAGTCGACGCCGATGTCGGTGACCCGGAAACGGAAATACTGCTCCGGGGACGTGGTGCACAGCGCCGCCTTGATGGGCGAGTCGCGGAACATATGGTCACTGGTGACGAAGGCGCGCGCCGCCTCGTACGCGACCTCCGCGTCCTCGGGGCTGTAGTACTTCTCGCAGATCTTGCGCAGCTGGGGCAGGAAGAGGCCGAAGTCGTGGAGCGCGGGGTCCATGTCGTCCCACACGAACGTCACGCAGTTCAGGACGCAGACGGCCTTGAACGCCTCCATGTCCTTGATATGGCGGGGGCTCTGGGACCACAGCACCACCCCCACATAGGAGATCCAGCGCTCATCGGAAACCGATTTGCCGAGGGGGGCCACCGCCGCGTTGCAGTCGTCGATGACCTCGCGCAGTTCGGCGTCGGTCAATTCGACCTTGGTGGGCCGGGTGACGACATGGCGGTCGAACATCTCCTGGAAGCGGCGGGTGCACTCCTCCAGGTACGGGCGGACGCTGTTCCGGCCGATGTCCTGGGCCCCGGCCGTGGAAAGTCCGGTCGTCATGAGTTCCTCACAGTGGCCATGCGGGCGATCTGCTTCAGCGCGTTGACCGCGTCCGCGGTGAATGGGGCGTCGTCGAGGGCCCGCAGGGCCTGCGTCCGGCGGTCGTCGATCATCTGCTCGACGGCCTCCCGGGCGGTGGTGGCGGCGAAGATCTCCTGAATGGTCGCGGCGTCCCCCTCGTCCAGCAGCGGATTGCCGATGAGGCCGCGCAGCCGCGCCGCCTGGACGGGGTCGGAGCCGCGCAGGGCGAGCGCGATCAGGGTGGTGTTCTTCCCGGCCCGCAGATCGTCCAGCTGGGACTTGCCGGTCGACTCCGGATCGCCGTACACGCCCAGCAGGTCGTCGCGGAGCTGGAACGCCTCGCCGAGCGGCAGGGCGTAGGCGGTGAACGCCTCCATGGCCTCCGGGTCGGCGCCCGCGAGGGCGGCTCCGACGTGCAGCGGACGCTCGATGGTGTACTTGGCGGTCTTGTACCGGATGACCGTGAGGGTGGATTCGACGTCGTCCGTCAGCTCGCCGGTGGCCTGCAGATCGAGGTACTGGCCCAGCATCACCTCGGTGCGCATCTCCGACAGCAGCGGCAGCACGGCGTCGAACTGGACGGGGGTCAGACCGGCCGAGTGCAGGAGCTCGTCCGACCAGGTGAGGGCGAGGTCGCCGAGCAGCACCGCCCCGCTGACCCCGAACCGCTCGATCTGATCCGGCCTGCGGTCGGTGGCGCACAGCGCGGCCAGGGTGCGATGGATGGTCGGCCGGCCGCGGCGGGTGTCGCTGTCGTCCATGACGTCGTCGTGGATCAGCGCGAAGGCGTGGAACATCTCCAGGCAGGCGGCCACCCGGAACACCGTCTCGGTGTCCTCGCCGCCGCCGACGGCCCGCCAGCCGGTGACACACAACAGGGGCCGTATGCGCTTTCCGCCGGACAGGAATTCCTTGAGCAGCCCGGAGAGATACGGCAGATGGTGTTGCGGGGTGGTGCGGGCCTTGGCCGCCAGGAAATCTTCGAGTACGACGTCCACCGACTCACGGACGGTATCCGCATCCAAGCGGCCGGGGCTGAGCGTGGGTGTGGTCATGCGACTGACTCCTCCACGTCGAAATGTCGAAATCCGTTGATTAAGGAGAAGAAAACAGGCACGCGGAAACCCTTGCTTTGTATGGAAAAGATGGATTGCCGTCCGTGCGCTGTAGGGCACCATGAACGCAGACGTGAGACACGATCGCCGCCCATGGCCGATATATCGAACGCCCGTGACGGGCGCGGAGATCAGACGCTCAGGGAATCGTGCGGTCGGCGCGGCCGGGCCATTTCCGCGCGTGGAATCCAGGCCGGGCCGCAAAGGGGCCCCGGCCGGTGCGACACCCGCGTGGACATCATCGGTTCGATGGATGCCAGATGCGCGCGGGCACACTCAATTACGCCCATTTATTCCCCCTGAGTGCCGCCGGTCCCCCCACTCGGACATGAGCAGTCTAGACGCAAGATCGACGGATTCGGAAGCCCGTTCTGGTATTGCGCCTATCACTTGACGGCCGAAGGGGGCGGGGTGCTGTCACCGTGCCCGGAGCGGTCCGAAACCGGGCAACTCGCCCCGTACGCGCCGAGTATCAGCGAAATAAGCGGTGGCGCAATATGGGCCGGGGACGGAACCGGGCCCCGCCGTCACCGGCGGGGCCCGTTCCATGGCGCGCGGCGGTATCAGACCTTGCGGTAGTCGTACGCCTCCGAGGCCGCCTGGAGCACCGCCTCCACATCCGCCCCGGTGGAGGCCGTGACGAGCGCCGCGACCGCGCCCTCCACGAGCGGCGCGTCCACCAATCGGGTGCCGTCGGGCAGTTCGTCGCCCTCGGCCAGCAGCGCCTTGACGGCCAGGACCGCGCTGCCCAGGTCCACCAGGACCGCCACTCCGGCGCCCCGGTCGACCGCGTGGGCCGCCTCCGCTATCAGCTCCGGACTGGTGCCGAACCCGCCGTCCGCGGTGCCGCCCGCGGCGCGGACCGGCGCCGTGCCGCCGCCGGCCAGCGCCTTCGCCAGCTCGGCGACGGAGTCGGCCACCGCCGCGCTGTGCGACACCAGGACTATGCCGACCTTCCCGCTCTCCTCGGTCATCGGGCCGCCTCCGCCAGCGCGCCGATGATCAGTGCCGACGAGGTGGCGCCCGGGTCCTGGTGGCCGACGCTGCGGTCACCCAGATAGCTGGCCCTGCCCTTGCGGGCCAGCATCGGCACGGTGGCCAGCGCCCCCTTCTCGGCGGCCTCGCCCGCGGCCGCGAAGGACCCGGTGCCCGCGCCCAGCGCCTCGACGGCGGGGAGCAGCGCGTCCAGCATCGTCTTGTCGCCGGGCGCGGCGCCGCCGAGCTGCGCCACCGCGTCCACCCCGGCCCGCAGCGCGTCCGCCAGCTGCTGCGGGGTGATCTGCTCGGCGTCGCCGAGCGCCTTGCCGGCGCGCCGCAGCAGCGTCCCGTACAGCGGTCCGGAGGCCCCGCCCACCTTGGAGATCAGCTGGCGCCCGGCCAGGATGAGCGCGGCCCCGGGCGAGCCCGGCGGCTCCTTCTCCAGCGCCTCGGTCACGGCGGCGAAGCCGCGCTGCATATTGGTGCCGTGGTCGGCGTCGCCGATCGCGGAGTCCAGGTCGGTGAGACGGGCCGCCTCAACGCTCACGGACGTGGCGGCGGCGGTGAGCCATCGGAGGAAGAAAGGGGTGTCGAGCACGTCGTCGACGGCGGGTTCACTGCTGGACACAGACGCCTCCTCGGGGTGTAGCCAACGGCGACAGCGTACGTATCGGGGGCCGGCCGGCCTCAGGCGCCCCAGCGCAGCCCGGCGGTCCGCACGGGCGCGTCCCACAGCCGCAGGAGGTCCTCGTCGACCTGGCACAGCGTGATCGAGGCGCCCGCCATGTCGAGTGATGTGACGTAGTTGCCGACGAGCGTACGCGCCACCGCCACCCGGCGCTCGCCGAGCGCCCGGTGCACCTCGGCGGCGAAGCCGTACAGCTCCAGCTGCGGGGTGGCCCCCATGCCGTTGACGAGCAGCAGCACCGGGCTGTCCGGGCGCAGGTCCTCGACCACCACCTCCACCGCGTAGTCGGCGATCTCGTGGGAGGTCATCATCGCCCGCCGCTCACGCCCCGGCTCGCCGTGGATGCCCACGCCCAACTCCAGCTCCCCGGCGGGCAGATCGAAGGTGGGGCCGCCCTTGGCCGGGGTGGAGCAGGCGCTGAGCGCCACGCCGAAGCTCCGCGAGAGCTCGTTCACCCGCCGGGCGATCGACTCCACCCGTTCCAGCGGCGCGCCCTCGTCGGCCGCGGCGCCCGCGATCTTCTCCACGAACAGGGTGGCCCCGGTGCCGCGCCGGCCCGCCGTGTAGAGGCTGTCGGTGACCGCCGCGTCATCGTTGACCAGGACCTTGGCGACCTGGATGCCCTCGTCCTCGGCGAGCTCGGCGGCCATGTCGAAGTTGAGCACGTCGCCCGTGTAGTTCTTGACGATGAACAGCACGCCCTTGCCGCTGTCCACCGCGGCCGCCGCGCGCACCATCTGATCCGGCACCGGGGAGGTGAACACCTCGCCGGGGCAGGCGGCGTCGAGCATGCCGGGGCCCACGAAACCGCCGTGCAGCGGTTCGTGCCCCGAGCCGCCGCCGGAGACCAGTCCCACCTTGTCCTCGATCGGTGCGTCCCGCCGGACGATCACCCGGTTGTCGACGTCGACGATCAGCTCGGGGTGGCAGGCGGCCAGTCCGCGCAGGGCGTCGGCGACCACGGTCTCGGGGACGTTGATGAGCATTTTCATGGGTGTGTCCGTCCTCCGCCGGATGGGGGTGTGCACCGCTGCAACAGCGTACGGATCCGCCGCGTCCATGGCACCCCTTGGACACTGAGCCGAACGGCCTAATAGGACGAAAAAGGTACATAGACATCATATGGTGCGCGCATGGAGAATACTGCCGCACCGGCGGCCGCCGTCCTGCCCCCGCGCCCCCAGCCCCGCCCGCCGCAGCGGTACCGTCGTCCGGCCCCCTGGCTCGGGCTGGTCGCCATCGGATACGCCGTGGTCCAGCTCGCCATGGTGATCCCGCACACCGGCCACGCGCTGGGCTGGGACGAGTCCGTGTACGTCTCCCAGGTCGATCCGCGCACCCCGCCCGCGTACTTCAGCGCACCCCGCTCGCGCGGCGTCAGTCTCCTGGTCGCGCCCGTCGTGTCCGCCACCGACTCCATTCCTGCGCTGCGGATCCTGCTGATGCTGCTGTCCGCGGGCGCGCTCTACGGCGCCTTCCGGGTCTGGACCCGGCTGCTGCCCGCGTCCCAGGTGGCCCTGGCCGCGCTGCTGTTCTCCGGGCTGTGGATCACCCAGATCAGCGGGCCCGCGGTGATGCCCAACCTCTGGGTGGCGATCGGCGCCGTCGCCGCCGTCGGCTGGTTCCTCCGGGTGCCGGACGAGCCGAACGCCCGCTGGTGGCTGGCCGCCGTCCTCGCGGGCGTCACCCTGGTGCGCACCCCCGACGGGGGATGGCTCGCCCTGCCGCTGCTGATCGGGGCGATCGGGACGCGCACCTGGCGGCCCGCCCTGCTTCCACTGATCGGCGGACCGCTGCTCGGCGCCGCCCAGTGGATCGGCGAGGCGTACGACCGCTTCGGCGGCATCGGGGAGCGGCTGAGCGCCTCCAGCGACGTCGAGGGCGGCATGGGGCTCCACTTCACCGTCGGCGCCGCGCTGCGCAGCCTCAACGGACCCCAGCTGTGCCGCCCCTGCGAGGTGCCGCTGCGCCACCCGGAGCTGACCGTGTGGTGGCTGGCGCTGCCCGTGCTGACCCTCCTCGCCGTCCACACCACCCTGCGCGACCGCCAGGAGCAGCGCCGGGTGCGGGTGGGGCTCGGCCGCCCGGCCGCCCGGCCCCCCGCCGTACCGCTCACCGTGCTGCCCATCGCCTGCGCGGCCACCCTCGCCCTGCCCTATCTGCTGCTCATCGGCTACTCCGCACCGCGGTTCCTGATGCCCGCCTACGCGCTGCTGGCGCTGCCGATCGCCGGGCTGGTGTTCCGCGCCGTGCGGGCCGCGCGCTCCCCGCAGCACCTGGCGGTCGCCCTCGGGGTGATCATCACCCTCCATCTGGCGAGCCAGTTCGTCATCCTCGACCACACCGCCGAACAGTCCGAGACCACCACCGGCCGCTATCGCACCGCCGCCAAGGGGCTCCAGCGGCTGGGGCTGCGGCCGCCCTGCCTGGTGACCGGCGACCGCGCCCTGCCCGTGGCGTACCACGCGGGCTGCTCCTCCGCCCAGACCAGCGGGAACAACCGCTCCACCACCCTGCCCACACTGCTGCGCCGCGCCGCCCGGGAACCGACCGCGCTGCTGCTGCGGCGCGGCCGGGCCCGGCCCCCGGCCTACGCCCGCACCTGGATCGCCTATCCGCTGCCGGGCACCGAGTGGAACGCGTATCTGCCACCGGACCAGGCGCGGGAGTGGGAAGCCCGGAAATCCCGACAGGAGACGTCCGGAAACGGTCCGAACATGGGCGCCATGACGATGACCCACCCGACCACCAGCTGGGCCGGATTCGCGGCGGCCGAGCCCGCCTTCGCCGACTACGCCCAGGACCGCTTCCGGCGCTACCGCCACCATGTGCTGGCCACCCTGCGCCAGGACGGCTCCCCGCGGGTCACCCCGCTCGAAGTGAACTTCCTCTCCGGCGAGTTGTGGCTCGGCATGATGCCGGAGTCGCGCAAGGCGCTGGACCTGCGCCGCGATCCCCGGTTCTCGGTGCAGGCCAACCCCGGCCCGGGCGAGGACCTGACCGAGGGCGACGTCCGGGTGAGCGGCCGGGCGGTCGAGGTGGCCGACCCCGAGACGCTCGCCGGCTTCGCCGAGGAGGTCCGGCCGCCCGAGCCCTTCCACCTCTTCCGCGCCGAGGTGACCGAGGTGGTGCACACCGCCCGGGAGAACGGGCGGATGGTGCTGCGGACCTGGCGCCCGGGCCAGCCGGTACGGGTCGTAACGCCGGGCGGCGACGACACCCCGCCCCGGGCGGAGGACTGAGACGTAAGGCCGTGGACCGGGCGGACCGGCCCGGTCCACGGCCCTTCCGTATTGTTGGAACACGTTCTACCGTGCCCCTCGATCCCAGGACGCTCCCAGCCCGCCGTCATGGCGCACGCGAGACTCCAGGAGGGGCCGTGGACCTCGAATACACCCCTGATCAGCGGCGGTTGCGCGATGAGCTGCGCGCGTACTTCGCCGAACTGGTCCCCGATGACGCCTACGCCCGCTACGCCGACTCCGCCGGGCAGAAGCGGTTCTACCGCGAGACCATCCGCCGACTCGGCACCGACGGCTGGCTGGGGGTGGGCTGGCCACAGGAGTACGGCGGGCGCGGGCTCGGCCCGGTCGAGCAGTTCATCTTCTTCGACGAGGCGGCCCAGGCCGGGGTGCCGCTGCCGCTGATGGCGCTCAACACGGTCGGGCCCACGATCATGCGGTACGGCACCGAGGAGCAGAAGGCGTACTTCCTGCCCAGGGTCCTCTCCGGCGAGATCGACTTCGCGATCGGCTACAGCGAGCCCGACGCCGGTACCGACCTCGCCTCGCTCAAGACCCGCGCGGTGCGCGACGGCGACGAATACATCGTCAACGGCCAGAAGACCTGGACCACCAACGGCGACACCGCCGACTGGGTGTGGCTCGCGGTCCGCACCGACCCCGACGCCAAACCCCACAAGGGCATCAGCATCCTGCTGGTCCCGACCGACGACCCCGGCTACTCCTCCACCCTCATCAAGACCCTCGCCTCCCACGACACCACCGCCAGCTACTACGAGAACATCCGGGTCCCGGCCACCCGCCGCGTCGGCGCCGAGAACGAGGGCTGGCGCATGATCACCACCCAGCTCAACTACGAGCGGGTCACCCTCGCCGCCCACGGCACCATGGCCATCCGCGCCCTGCGCGGCGTCCGCCAGTGGGCCGCCGACACCAAGCTCCCCGACGGCCGCCGGGTGATCGACCTGGGCTGGGTGCGCGGCCGGCTGGCCCGCACCCACGCCCGGCTGGACGCCATGAAGCTGCTCAACTGGCAGATGGTGGAGGCCCTCGAGCGGGAGGCCCTCACCCCGCAGGACGCCTCCGCCGTCAAGGTGTACGGCTCCGAGGCGCGCCGCGACGCCTACGCCTGGCTGATGGAGATCGTCGGGGCCGCCGGACCGCTCAAGGAGGGCTCGGCGGGCGAGGTCCTCCATGGAGAGCTGGAGCGCGGCTACCGCAGCAGCGTCGTCTTCACCTTCGGCGGCGGCAACAACGAGATCCAGCGGGAGATCATCTCCTGGATCGGGCTGGGGATGCCACGGGTGCGCCGCTGAGCCGCCGCACGGCGGCGCTCCCCGTAAGGATCCCGGTCAGGCGCCGACGTACGCCGCGAGGTGCTCACCGGTGAGGGTGGACCGGGCGGCCACCAGGTCGGCCGGGGTGCCCTCGAAGACGACGCGGCCACCGTCGTGACCGGCGCCGGGGCCGAGGTCGACGATCCAGTCGGCGTGGGCCATGACGGCCTGGTGGTGCTCGATGACGATGACCGACTTGCCGGAGTCCACGAGCCGGTCCAGCAGGCCGAGCAGCTGCTCGACATCGGCGAGGTGCAGCCCGGTGGTCGGCTCGTCGAGGACGTAGACCCCGCCCTTGTCGGCCATGTGGACGGCCAGCTTGAGCCGCTGCCGCTCGCCACCGGACAGTGTGGTGAGCGGCTGGCCGAGGGTGAGATAGCCGAGCCCGACGTCCGTCATCCGCTGAAGGATCTTGTGGGCCGCCGGGGTGCGCGCCTCGCCGCTGCCGAAGAACTCCTCGGCCTCGGTCACCGGCATCGCCAGCACCTCGCTGATGTCACGGCCGCCGAGGTGGTACTCCAGCACCGAGGCGCTGAACCGCTTCCCCTCGCAGTCCTCGCAGGGCGTGGCCACGCTCTGCATGATCGCCAGATCGGTGTAGAGGACACCGGCGCCGTTGCAGGTGGGACAGGCCCCCTCGGAGTTGGCGCTGAACAGGGCCGGCTTGACGCCGTTGGCCTTCGCGAACGCCTTGCGGATCGGGTCCAGCAGCCCGGTGTACGTGGCCGGGTTGCTCCGGCGGGAGCCCCGGACCGGGGTCTGGTCCACCGAGACCACGCCCTCCGGGGCCGGGATGGAGCCGTGCACGAGCGAGCTCTTGCCGGAGCCGGCCACGCCGGTGACGACGCAGAGCACCCCGAGCGGGATGTCGACGTCGACGTCCCGCAGGTTGTTCGCACGCGCGCCGCGGATCTCCAGTTGGCCGGTGGCCTTGCGGACCGTCTCCTTGAGCGTGGCCCGGTCGTCGAGATGGCGGCCGGTGACGCTGCCGGAAGCCCGCAGCCCGTCGACGGTGCCCTCGAAGCACACGGTGCCGCCCGCCGTACCGGCGCCGGGGCCGAGGTCCACGACATGGTCGGCGATGGCGATCGTCTCCGGCTTGTGCTCCACCACGAGCACCGTGTTGCCCTTGTCCCGCAGCCGCAGCAGCAGGTTGTTCATCCGCTGGATGTCGTGCGGGTGCAGGCCGATGGTGGGCTCGTCGAAGACGTAGGTGACATCGGTGAGCGAGGAGCCGAGGTGACGGATCATCTTGGTGCGCTGCGCCTCACCGCCGGAGAGGGTGCCCGAGGCCCGGTCCAGCGAGAGATAGCCGAGGCCGATCTCCACGAACGAGTCCAGGGTGTGCTGGAGCTTGGTGAGCAGCGGCGCCACCGACGGCTCCGTCAGCCCGCGGACCCAGCCGGCCAGGTCGCGGATCTCCATCGCGCACGCGTCGGCGATGTTGACCTCGCCGATCCTCGAGGAGCGGGCCAGCTCGCTGAGCCGGGTGCCGTCGCACTCGGGGCACTCGGCGAAGGTGACCGCCCGGTCCACGAAGGCCCGGATGTGCGGCTGCATCGACTCCCGGTCCTTGGACAGGAACGACTTCTGGAGCTTGGGGATCAGCCCCTCGTAGGTGAGGTTGACCCCGTTGATCTTCACCTTGGTCGGCTCGCGGTAGAGGAAGTCGTGCCGCTCCTTCTTGGTGTACTCGCGGATCGGCTTGTCCTTGTCGAAGAAGCCCGACTCGGAGATGACCCGTACGACCCAGCCGTCCCCGGTGTAGGTGGGAATGGTGAACGGGTCCTCGGAGAGCGACTTGGAGTCGTCGTACAGCTGGGTGAGGTCGATGTCGGAGACCGTGCCCCGGCCCTCGCAGTGGGTGCACATGCCGCCGGTGCGGCTGAAGCTCACCTTCTCGGTCTTCGTCTTCTCGGCCCCGCGGTCGACCGTGAAGCCACCGGTCGCCGAGACCGAGGCCGTGTTGAAGGAGAACGCGGCGGGCGGGCCGATGTGCGGTGTGCCCAGCCGGCTGAAGAGGATGCGCAGCATCGCGTTGGCGTCGGTGGCGGTGCCCACGGTGGAGCGGGGGTCGGAGCCCATCCGCTGCTGGTCGACGGTGATGGCGGTGGTCAGCCCGTCGAGCAGGTCGACCTCGGGGCGCGCCAGGTTCGGCATGAACCCCTGGAGGAAGGCGCTGTAGGTCTCGTTGATCAGCCGCTGTGACTCCGCGGCGATCGTGTCGAACACCAGCGAGCTCTTGCCCGAGCCCGAGACGCCGGTGAACACCGTCAGCCGGCGCTTCGGGATCTCGATGCTGACGTCCTTGAGGTTGTTCTCGCGCGCGCCGTGCACCCGGATCAGATCGTGGCTGTCGGCGGCGTGGGGTTCAGGCGACCGCGTGTCCGTGTCCGTGGCCCTGCTCATGGTGTCTCTCCATCTGTTCGGGCGGGGGCCGCCCGCACGGCCCCCGCCGGTGTCGCCCGAATCGACCTGACCGGCTTCGAACAATACGTCCGATGCGCAGGTCATGGCCTTTTCGCCTGCGGCTCAGCGCACCTCGTTGATGCGGATCATGTTGCCCGCGGGGTCGCGGAAGGCGCAGTCGCGGATCCCGTACGGCTGCGCGGTCGGCTCCTGGACGACCTCCGCGCCGCTGGTCCGCACCCGCTCGAAGACGCCGTCGAGGTCGGCGGTGGCCAGGGTGATACGGGCGTAGCTGCCCTTGGCCATCATCTCCACGACGGTGCGGCGCTCGTCGTCGGTGATGCCGGGGCCGAGGGCCGGGGGCTCCAGCACGATGGATGTCTCGGGCCGGCCGGCGGGGCCGACCGTGATCCAGCGCATCCCGCCGTCCCCGACGTCCTTACGGACTTCGAAGCCGAGGGTGTCGCGGTAGAAGGCCAGGGAGGCGTCGGGGTCGTCATGCGGAAGGAAGGTCCAGTGAATGGTGAGGTCCATGGCGCAGACGCTAGCCACGCCTCCGCGACCGGGGCTTCTCCATTCCTGATCGGTCCTGATCGGTCCGGACGCGGGTGATTTTCGATCCACACCGGTCACGGCGGCGCTGTGGGAAACTGGGCCGGTGAAACGGCAGGATCTCGATGACCTCGTCCGGCTGCGGCGGGCCCGCGACCGGATGGACCGCGACTACGCCGAGCCGCTCGACGTCCCGGCGCTGGCGCGGGGCGCCCTGATGTCGCCGGGCCACTTCTCGCGCAGCTTCCGCGCCGCCTTCGGCGAGAGCCCGTACAGCTATCTGATGACCCGCCGCATCGAGCGGGCCAAGGCGCTGCTGCGGCGCGGCGACCTCACGGTGACCGAGGTCTGCATCGCGGTCGGCTGTACCTCGCTGGGGTCGTTCAGCTCGCGCTTCACACAGCTGGTCGGCGAGAGCCCGAGCGCGTACCGGGCCCGGGACCATGATCATGGCGCCGCCATCCCGGCGTGCATGGCCAAGATCTACACGCGGCCGGTCAGGAACGGAGAAGCGAGTGTCGCCGCTCGGCCGTAGCGTGAGCGGTATGGACATCACCCTTTCCACATGCTTCATCGCCGTCGACGACCACGACAGGGCGATCGCCTTCTACCGCGATGTGCTCGGCCTCGAGGTCCGCAATGACGTGGGGTTCGAGGGGATGCGCTGGGTCACCGTCGGGTCGCCGTCGCAGCCGGACGTGAACATCGTCCTGGAACCGCCCCTCGCCGACCCGAACGCCTCCCCGGCCGACAGACAGACCATGGCGGAGCTGATGGCCAAGGGCTTGCTGCGCGGCGTCATCTTCGCCACGGACGACTGCGACGCCACCTTCGAGCGCGTCAGCGCCGCGGGCGGCGAGGTGCTGCAGGAGCCCATGGACCAGCCCTACGGCGTCCGCGACTGCGCCTTCCGCGACCCCGCCGGGAATCTGCTGCGCTTCACCCAGCCGCTCAAGAAGTGAGCCCGGGGCGGTCCCGCCCCGGGGCCCGCTGACGCCCAGGGCACGCGTAGGGCACGCCTAGGGCTTGTCCGGCACGTCTTGCCGCCTGCGGCGGGCTGCTCCCCGCCCCGCCCCGCCCCGCCCCTTCCCGGCACCTGACGATATGCGGCTATGCCGCGTGCGGGGCTCCGCCCCAGACCCCGAGGTCCAGGGGAGGAAGCCCCTGCTACGCGGCGGAGCCGCATATCGATGCTGCGGGAAGGGGCGGGGAGGGGGCGGCATCAATGTGCGGCTCCGCCGCGTGGATCGCTATGCGGCTCCGCCGCGTGGATCGCTATGCGGCTCCGCCGCGTGGATCGCTATGCGGCTCCGCCGCGTGGTCCGCCGGACACTCCGTAGGCTGGCCGTCGGGAGGTGGTGGCCATGGCGGCGGCCATACGGCGGGGCGGATCGGACGGCGACCCGGGGCTCTACGGCCCCCGGTCGGTCACCTGGCAGATGCACGGCGACCCGGTGATGTGGATCGCGGGGGTGCGCGCCCTGTACCTCCAGGCGCTGCACCCGCTCGCGGTGCGCGGCGTCACCCAGAACTCCGACTTCCGCGAGGACGCCTGGGGACGGCTGCTGCGCACCGCGCGGTTCGTCGCCACCATCACCTACGGCACCACCGAGGCGGCCGAGCGGGCGGGCGCCAAGGTCCGGGGCATTCACCGCAGGCTCTCCCTGACCGATCCGGTCACCGGGGTCCGGCACGGCGTCGACGAGCCCGAGCTGCTGCTGTGGGTGCACTGCGCCGAGATCGACTCCTACCTCCACGTGATGCGGCGCTCCGGCTATCCGCTCACCGACGCCCAGGCGGACGCCTATGTCGCCGAGAACGTGGTGTCCGCCCGGCTGGTCGGCCTCGACGCCGCCGACGTACCGGCCGATACGGCGGCGCTCGCCGCGTACTTCGCCACGGTGCGCCCCGAACTCGCCGCCACCTCCGAGGCCCGCGAGGTGGACGCCTTTCTGCGGCGGCCCCCGGTCCATGCCCTGCTCGTCCCGGCGCGCGAGGTGATCTGGGGGCGCTTCGCCTCGCTCGCCTACGGGACCCTGCCCCCGTACGCCCACGCGCTGTACGGGCGCCCGGCGCCCCCGCCGCGGGTGGTCACCCGCCGGCTGCGGGCGATGGGCAGGGCGCTGCGCTGCATCCCGCCCACGGCCCGCTGGCAGCTGCCGCCGAAGCACATCCTGCGGGCGGTCGAACGGCTCGGCCCGGGCAGCCGCCCCTCGCCCTACAAACTGCGCAGAAACGCGGCCATACTGGACAGCGGGGATGCGGCGGGTGCGCGGCCGTGCACGGCCGGTCTCCACGGGGGCGGCGGGAGCTGACTTCCGCCGAGGCAGGGGGAGCATGGCGGACATCAGGCTGATCCAGGGCCGATATCGGCTGCTGGACCGGATCGGGCGCGGGGGAATGGGCGAGGTGTGGCGGGCGCGGGACGAGTCGCTCGGCCGCCGCGTCGCCGTCAAATGCCTCAAACCGCTGGGGTCGCGGCACGACCCCTCGTTCACCGGTGTGATGCGCGAGCGGTTCCGCCGGGAGGCGCGGGTCGCCGCCGCGCTGCAGCACCGCGGGGTCACCGTGGTGCATGACTTCGGCGAGCACGAGGGCGTGCTCTACCTGGTCATGGAGCTGCTGGAGGGCCGTGACCTCGGCCGGCTGCTGAGCGACAACGCGCGCCGGCCGCTGCCGGTCCCCGAGGTGCTGGACATCGCCGAGCAGGTGGCCGACGCCCTCGCCTACACCCATGGCCAGGGCGTGGTGCACCGCGATCTGAAGCCGGCCAACATCATGCGGCTCACCGACGGCACCGTGAAGCTCTGCGACTTCGGCATCGCCCGCCTCGGCGATGACGTCGGCCTCACCTCCCGGCTCACCGGCACCGGCGTCGCCATGGGCACCCCGCACTACATGTCGCCCGAGCAGATCGCGGGCGACCCGGTCGACCACCGCAGCGATCTGTACTCGCTGGGCTGTGTGCTCTACGAACTGGCCACGGGGGCGCCGCCGTTCGCCCTCGACGACGCCTGGGCGATCCTCGTCGGCCACCGCCACACCCCGCCCACCCCGCCGCGCCGCCACCGGCCCGAACTCCCCGAGCGGTTCGAGCGCGCCATCCTCGATCTGCTGGCCAAGACCCCGGAGGACCGTCCGCGCGACGCCGCCGAGTTCGCCGGGCGGATCGCCCCGGGGCGCGCATCCCGGCGGCCGCCGCCGTTCCCCGAGCCGCGTGGCGCGCCCCCGGTCGCGGGACCGTTGGCTCCGGGCCTTCTGACCGCGGGGCCGCCGGCTCCGCGCCTCCCGGGCTGGGCCCGCCGTATGACCACCGGGACCAAGGCGCACAGTGGCGGCGTGGGACTGCTGTCGGCTACCCCGCCCGACGCGGCGGCGGCGCTGACCGGCGCCTGGACCGGCGACCGCGTCCCCACGCACCCCGCCCCGCCGGCCCCGCCCGGGGTACGGGCCCGGCTCGCCGAGCGGCACCGCGCCGCGCTGGACCTGGGGCGGGCGGGCCGCTGGACGGAGGCCGTGGAAACCCACCGCGCGCTGGCCGCCGAGCGCGAGCGTGCGCTGGGCGCCGACCACCCCGACACCCTCGCCAGCCGCTACGAGATCGCCTTCGCCCTCGGGATGCTGGGCCGCCCCGGCGACGCGCTGCGCGAGTACGAGCGGGTCGCGGCGGGCCGTCGGCGCGTCCTGGGCCCCGACCATCCGGACACCCTCGCCGCCCGCCAGGAGACCGCGTTCACCCTGGGCCGCCTCGGCCGCTTCCCCGAGGCCCAGGACGTCTACACCGCCGTGCTCGCCGCCCGTGAGCGGACCATGGGCGCCGACCACCCCGACACCCTGCGCTGCCGCCACAACCTCGCCTTCAACCTGGGCTGTCTGGGGCGCCGGGAGGAGGCGTACCGGATGGCGGAGCGGGTGGCCGCGGCCCGCGCCCGGGTGCTGGGCCCCGACCACCCCGACACGCTGGTCACCCGCTACGAGGTGGCATGCGCCCTCGGCCGCCTCGACCGCTGGGGCGAGGCCCTGGGCGTCTTCCGCGAGGTGGCCGCCGCCCGCGCCCGCACCCTCGGCCCCCACCACCCCGACACCCTCGCCGCCCGCTACGAGATCGGCGTCGGCCTGGGGTGGCTGGACCGGGGCGAGGAGGCCCTCGCGGTCTACCGTGCGTTGGTCGAGGACCGCACCCGCGCCCAGGGCCCGGCCGATCCGGAGACCCTGCGCGCCCGGCACGGCCTCGGCGTCGGCCTGGGGCGGTTGGGCCGCTGGGAGGAGGCCCTCGCCGAGGCACGGGAGGTCTGCGCCCTGCGCGAGCGCGTCCTGGGCCCGGACCACCCGGACACCCTGGTCAGCCGTCGTGAGGTGGCCGTCGCCCTGGGCTGGCTCGGCCGCTGGTCCGACGCGCTGGCCGACTACCGCCGGGTGACCCGGGCCCGCGTGCGCGTCCTCGGCCCCGACCACCCCGACACCCTGGTCAGCCGCGGCGACGAGGCGCACTGCCTGGAGCGGCTGGGCCGCAGCGAGGAGACGGGCGAGGCGCCCGAGGCGGCCGAGGCGGCTGGGGCGGCCGAGACGGTGGGGCGGCGGGCGCGGCGGAGGTGACCTTCGGCGGCGGAGGTGCCGCCTGGGGCCGAGGTGTCCCCCTTGCGACGAGGCGCATTGCCTGGAGCGGCTGGGCCGCCACGGAGAGACGGGCGGGGCGCCCGAGGCGGCCGAGGCGCCTGAGGCGGGCGGGGTGGCCGAGACGGTGGGGCGGCGGGCGCGGCGGAGGTGACCTTCGGCGGCGGAGTTGCCGCCTGGGGCAGAGGCGTCCCCCTTGCGACGAGGCGCATTGCCTGGAGCGGCTGGGCCGCCACGGAGAGACGGGCGGGGCGCCCGAGACGGGCGGGGCGCCTGAGGCGGGCGGGANTGACCTTCGGCGGCGGAGTTGCCGCCTGGGGCAGAGGCGTCCCCCTTGCGACGAGGCGCATTGCCTGGAGCGGCTGGGCCGCCACGGAGAGACGGGCGGGGCGCCCGAGACGGGCGGGGCGCCTGAGGCGGGCGGGACGGCCGAGACGACGGGGCGGCGGGCGCGGCAGAGGTGGCCTTCGGCGGCGGAGGTGCCACCTGGGGGCGAGGTGACCCCTGGGCGGCCTGGTCCCGGCTGTCACCGCGTGCTAACCAGAGGGCATGTCTCACAGCGATGCGTACGACGTCGTCATCGTCGGCGGTGGTCACAACGGTCTGGTCGCCGCCGCGTACCTCGCCCGTGCCGGGCGGAGCGTGCTGGTGCTCGAGCGGCTTGGCCACACCGGTGGCGCGGCCGTGTCCACGCGGCCCTTTCCCGGGGTGGACGCACGGCTCTCGCGCTACTCCTACCTGGTCAGCCTGTTGCCGCGGCGGATCGTCGACGACCTCGGACTGCGCTTCGCGGTGCGCAAGCGCGCGGTGTCCTCGTACACGCCCGACGTCCGGGGCGGGCGCCCCACCGGGCTGCTGGTGGACACCGCCGCCACCGGCCGGACGCGCGCCGCGTTCGAGCGGCTGACCGGGTCGGAGCGGGAGTACGCGTCCTGGGAGCGGTTCTACGGCATGACCCGGCGCGTCGCCGAGCGGGTCTTCCCCACGCTGACCGAGCCGCTGCCCACCCGGGAGGAGCTGCGGGCGCGGATCGGGGACGACGCGGCGTGGCAGGCGCTGTTCGAGCGGCCGCTGGGGGAGGCGATCGAGGCCGCGTTCGACGACGACCTCGTCCGGGGCGTGGTCCTCACCGACGCGCTCATCGGCACCTTCGCCCGGGCCCACGACCCGTCGCTGCGTCAGAACCGCTGCTTCCTCTACCACGTGATCGGCGGCGGCACCGGGGACTGGGACGTTCCCGTCGGCGGCATGGGCGCGCTCACCGACGCCCTCGCCGACGCCGCCCGCGCGGCGGGCGCGCGGATCGCCACCGGGCGCGAGGTCACGTCGATCGCCACCGACGGCACCTCGGCGGAGGTGCGGTACGAGGGCGAGGCGGGGGAGGGCACCGCGGCCGCCCGGTACGTGCTCGTCGGGGCCGCCCCGCGCGAGCTGGCCCGGCTGCTGGGCGAGGAGCCGCCCGCGCCGCCCGCCGAAGGGGCGCAGCTCAAGGTGAACATGCTGCTGCGCAGGCTGCCCGCGCTGCGCGACCGCGAGGTGGACCCGCGCGAGGCGTTCTCCGGGACGTTCCACATCGCCGAGGGGTACGGCGCGCTGGAGGAGGCGTACCGCCAGGCGGCCGCGGGGGAGCTGCCGCACCGGCCGCCGTCGGAGATCTACTGCCACTCGCTGACCGATCCGTCGATCCTCGGCCCGGAACTCGCGCGCGAGGGCTATCAGACCCTGACCCTGTTCGGACTGCACACCCCCGCCCGGCTGTTCACCGAGGACAACGACGCGACGCGCACCGCGCTGCTGCGCGCCACCCTCGCGGAGCTGGACGCCCATCTGGCCGAGCCGATTACCGACTGTCTGGCCCGGGACGCCGACGGGCGCCCGTGCGTCGAGGCCAAGACCCCGCTGGACCTGGACGCCGACCTGCGGCTGCCCGGCGGCAACATCTTCCACCGGGACCTGGCCTTCCCGTACGCCCAGGAGGGCACCGGCCGCTGGGGCGTGGAGACGCGCCACGCCAATGTGCTGCTGTGCGGCGCGGGCGCGGTGCGCGGCGGCGGGGTGAGCGGGGTCCCCGGGCACAACGCGGCCATGGCGGTGCTGGAGAAGTGATCCCCCGGGCCCCGGACCCCCGGGCCCCGGACCCCCGGGCCCCGGACCCCCGGGCCCCGGACCCCCGGCCCCGGATCCCCGGGCCCCGGACCCCTCCGGACGGCCCGGGACGCGGATTTCTTGCTTCGAATCTGACGTAGCGTCAGAAAAACTCTTCCTTCGTCCGGCGCCCTGCGGCATCCTGCCGCCCATGCAGACGGAGCTGAGCACAAGGCTGGGTGTCGAGCACGCCGTCTTCGGCTTCACGCCGTTCCCCGCCGTGGCCGCGGCGATCAGCCGGGCCGGCGGCTTCGGTGTGCTCGGCGCGGTCCGTTACGGCGCGGGCGAGGAGCTGGCCCGCGACCTCGACTGGATGGAGGCGCACACCGACGGCAGACCGTACGGCCTGGACGTCGTGATGCCCGCGAAGAAGGTGGAGGGGGTCACCGAGGCCGATATCGAGGCGATGATCCCCGAGGGCCACCGTGCCTTCGTCCGGGACACCCTCGCCAAGCACGGCGTCCCCGAGCTCGCCGAGGGCGAGGCGTCCGGCTGGCGGATCACCGGCTGGCTCGAGCAGGTGGCCCGCAGCCAGCTCGACGTGGCCTTCGACTACCCCGTGAAACTCCTGGCCAACGCCCTGGGTTCGCCCCCGGCCGATGTCGTGGCCCGCGCCCATGACCACGGCATCCTCGTGGCCGCCCTCGCGGGCAGCGCCCGCCACGCCCTCCACCACAAGGAGGCGGGGCTCGATGTCATCGTCGCCCAGGGCTATGAGGCGGGCGGCCACACCGGTGAGATCGCCTCCATGGTGCTCACCCCCGAGGTGGTACGGGCCGTGGACCCGCTGCCCGTGCTCGCCGCGGGCGGCATCGGCAGCGGTGAGCAGATCGCCGCCGGACTGGCGCTCGGCGCCCAGGGCGTGTGGATCGGCTCCCTCTGGCTCACCACCGAGGAGGCCGAACTCCATTCGGCGGCCCTCACCCGCAAACTGCTGGCGGCCGGGTCCGGGGACACCGTGCGCTCCCGCGCCCTCACCGGCAAACCCGCCCGCCAGCTGCGCACCGAGTGGACCGACGCCTGGGAGGACCCGGACGGCCCGGGCCCGCTGCCCATGCCGCTCCAGGGGCTGCTGGTGGCCGAGGCCGTCTCGCGCATCCAGAAGTACGAGGTGGAACCGCTGCTCGGCACGCCGGTCGGCCAGATCGTCGGCCGGATGGACTCCGTCCGCCCGGTGCGGGCCGTCTTCGACGAGCTGACCCGCGGCTTCGAGCGCGCCATCGACCGCGTCAACCGCATCGCCGGACGCGCCTGACCGCGCCCGCCCCGCACACCCCCGTCCACTCCCGCACGCCCCCGTTCCGCCCCCGCACACCCCCGTTCGCCATTCCCCTGATCCCGCCGTCAGAAGGAGGACCGGACCGTCATGTCGTCCCCTACACCCAACGGCTTCTGGGCCCAGGCCGCGCTCGAGCCCGACCGCACCGTGCTCATCGCCCCGGACGGTGAGGAGTGGACCGCCGGGCGGCTGCACAGCGCGTGCAACCGGCTCGTCGGCGGGCTGCGCGCCGCCGGGCTGCGCCGCGGCGACGCCCTCGCGGTCGTCCTGCCCAACGGGGTGGAGTTCTTCGTCGCCGCGCTCGCCGCCACCCAGGCCGGGCTCTATCTGGTGCCGGTCAACCACCATCTGGTCGGCCCCGAGATCGCCTGGATCGTCTCCGACTCCGGCGCCAAGGTGCTGATCGCCCATGAGCGCTACGGCGGGCAGGCGGCCGCGGCCGCCGACGAGGCGGGGCTGCCCACGACCCACCGCTACGCGGTCGGCGCCATCGACGGCTTCCGCCCGTACGCCGAGCTGCTCGAGGGGCAGCCGGAGGAGCCGCCCGCCGACCGCGAGCTGGGCTGGGTGATGAACTACACCTCCGGCACCACGGGCCGGCCGCGCGGCATCCGCCGGGCGCTGACCGGAAAGCTCCCCGAGGAGAGTCACCTCGGCGGCTTCCTGCGGTTCTTCGGCATCAGGCCGCGCGCCGAGGAGCCCGACCACGTCCATCTGGTGTGCTCACCGCTCTACCACACCGCCGTTCTGCAGTTCGCGAGCTCCTCGCTGCACATCGGCCATCCCCTGGTGCTCATGGACAAGTGGACGCCCCAGGAGATGCTGCGCCTGATCGACACCTACCGCTGTACGCACACCCATATGGTGCCCACTCAGTTCCACCGGCTGCTCGCCCTCCCCGACGAGGTCAAGCGGTCCTACGACGTCTCGTCGATGCGCCACGCCATCCACGGCGCCGCGCCCTGCCCCGACCACGTCAAGCGCGGAATGATCGACTGGTGGGGCGGCTGTGTCGAGGAGTACTACGCGGCCAGCGAGGGCGGCGGCGCCTTCGCCACCGCCGAGGACTGGCTGAAGAAGCCGGGGACCGTCGGCCGCCCCTGGCCGATCAGCGAGATCGCCATCTTCGACGACGAGGGCACCCGGCTGCCTGCCGGTGAACTCGGCACCGTCTACATGAAGATGAGCACCGGGGGCTTCGCCTACCACAAGGACAAGTCCAAGACCGAGAAGAACCGCATCGGCGACTTCTTCACCGTCGGCGACCTCGGCCTCCTCGACGAGGACGGCTATCTCTACCTCCGCGACCGCAAGATCGATCTGATCATCTCCGGTGGGGTCAACATCTACCCGGCCGAGATCGAGGCCGCGCTGCTCACCCATCCGGCCGTGGCCGACGCCGCCGCCTTCGGGATCCCCCACGAGGACTGGGGCGAGCAGGTCATCGCGGTCGTGGAGCCCGCCGAGGGGCATGCGCCGGGGCCCGGTCTGGCCGAGGAGATCCTCGCCCACTGCACCACCCGGCTCGCCGGGTACAAATGCCCCAAGTCAGTGGATTTCATTACCGAGATGCCGCGCGACCCCAACGGCAAGCTCTACAAGCGGCGGCTGCGCGAGCCGTACTGGGAAGGTGCGGTCGACGCAGGTCAGGGCCAGCATTGAGCGTGGGGTTGTCAACTTAATGTCGGTCGCGCTATATAAAAAGGCATAGGGCATCGCACGCAGCGCGATACGAAAAGGAGTGATCTGTGATGCTCATGCGCACCGACGCCTTCCGGGAGCTCGACCGACTCTCCCAGCAGCTGCTCGGCACCGCCGCACGACCGGCCGCCATGCCGATGGACGCCTACCGCGCGGGCGACGAGTTCGTCGTCCACTTCGATCTCCCGGGCATCGATCCGAACACCATTGACCTCGATGTCGAGCGCAATGTGCTGACCGTCCGCGCCGAGCGCCGCTCCCCGGCCCCCGAGGGCGCCGAGATGATCGCCTCGGAGCGCCCGTCCGGCCTCCACACCCGTCAGCTCATCCTCGGGGACACCCTCGACACCGAGGGGATCGACGCCTCGTACGACGCGGGGGTCCTCACCCTCCGCCTGCCGATCTCGGAGAAGGCCAAGCCGCGCAAGATCAAGATCAGCGAGGGGACGGGCGCCCCCCACCAGCTGACCGCCTGACGCATCCCCACCCCTTCACGAGAAAGGCACCTTCACACCCATGTTCCAGCAGCGTCGCCCGGGGCCGCAGGAGTCCGGTATGACGTACGACGAGCTGATCGAGGCGGTGCGGTACGACGGCCTCTACTCCACCCGGGAGAGGGCCGAGGAGGTCACCCGCACCGTGCTGGCCGCCCTGGGACGTCAGCTCACCGGTGAGGAGCGGGTCGCCCTGGCCGCGGCACTGCCCCGGAGGGCGGCGCGGGTGCTCGCCGCCGAGATCCCCGGCTCCGAGCGGCTGACCGGCTGGGGATTCGTCAAGGAGATCGCCGCGCACACCCCCGGATCCACTCGGGCGACGGCCCGCTGGGACGCCGGATCGGTGCTGGGGATCATCGGGCGGGTGGCGGGCCCGGAACTCCTGCGCCGCATCCTCGACCAGCTGCCCGAGGGCTACGCCCTGCTGTTCGGCCAGGCCGAACTGGCCCGGCCGCCGCAGCCCGCCTGATCCGGCCGGGGCTCACGGGGCCGGTTCCGCCTTCCGCGGGACCTGCCCCGTGGCGTGCTCGCGGTGCGGCGCCCTATCGTTCCAGAACCCGCTGGGCGTCATCCGGGCCGCCCGGACGACGCTCAGGCCATCCGGGTCGCCCGGACGACGCCTCAGGCCACCCGGGCCGCCCGGACGATGGCGCGGGCCGCCCGTACCGCCGAGAGAGGAACCCCGCCCATGCGACCGCATCCGTCCCCGCGCCATGCGCTGATCGCCGTGCTGGCCGCCACGGTGGTGGCCACCGGGGCCACCACCGCCGTCGCCGGACCGGCCGGCCCGGCGCCCGGTCCGGCCCGTGTCCAGCACGGCACCCTGCGGCCGCTGGTCGAACTGTCCGCGCAACGGGTGCTGGTGGCGGACGAGGTCGCCGCCGCGAAGTGGGGCACGGACAGCCCGATCGACGACCCCGCGCGGGAGCGGGAGGTGCTGGCGGCGGTGGCGCGGCAGGCCGAGGAGCTGGGCGCCGACCCGGTGGCCACATCGAGGATCTTCCGCGACCAGATCGAGGCCAGCAAGGTCGTCCAGCGCGGCCTCTACAGCCGCTGGGACGCCGACCCCTCACAGGCGCCCAGCGAACGCCCCGACCTCGGCCGGGTCCGGCTGGAGATCAACCGGATCAACGGCGAACTCGTGCGCGCCATCGCGGACTCGGCGGCCGTGCGCGAGTCCCCCTCCTGCGTGGGACGGCTCACGGCCGGGACCGCCGCCGTGGTCCACGGGCGGCATCTGGACCCGCTGCACACCGTGGCGCTGGGCCGTTCGCTGCCCTCGGTGTGCGAGCGCGGAGCGCCGTAAGGCGGCGGTCAGGCCACGGGGCGGTCGTTGAGGACGCGCTGGAAGAGCAGGTGGTCCCGCCAGGCGCCGGCGATGTGCAGATAGTCCGGCGCCATGCCGATCCGGGTGAATCCGCAGCCCAGCAGGACGCGTTGGGACGGGATGTTCTCCAGCAGTGTGCTGGCCTCGATCCGGTGCAGTCCGAGCCGCTCATCGGCCGTCCGGCAGACGGAGCGGACGGCCAGGGTGGTCAGCCCGCGGCCGGCGTGCCCGGCGTCGATCCAGTAGCCGAGATGGGCGTTGCGCCAGGGCCCGAGGACGATCTGCGACAGCGTGACCGCGCCCAGGATCCGCTCGCCGCCGGTCAGCACCCAGGGCACCATCCGGCCGGACTCCCACTGCTCCAGCTGGTCCCGCAGCCGGGCGGCCTGGCCGTCGGCGGTGAAGAAGCTCTCGTCCCGCCGCGGGCTGGAGGGGCGCAGATGCTCATGGTTGCGGGTGAACGCGTCCGCGAGCGCCTCGGCGTCGTCCTCGACGGCGATCCGCATCGTGATCCCGTCGGCCAGGGGCACGGGAGGAAGGCCGACCGTCGCGGGAGGTACGGGTGTCGCGGAAGCCGCAGGAGCACCAGGAGTTACAGGAGCACCAGCAGTCACTGGAGTCGCGGGCGTCACAGGCGGAAGAGTCACCCGGTCAGCCTAAGCGCTCCGCTGGAAGTGCTGCGATGCGTCGTCGGCCGTCTGCGGCGCCGTCGTGGCCGGTCGCGCCCGCGCGGCGGAGCCGCACATCGACACAGCCCCGCGCCCCTTCGGGGCGCTGCCGAACCGTAGCGGACTTCGCCCGACGCGCTCAGGGCGGCGTGGCGGTTCATCCGGGATGCGGGGTGTCCTGGTCCGCCCCCTCCGCCACCGCCCGCGCCCAGCGGTAGTCGGCCTTGCCGCTGGGGGAGCGCTGGATGCGGTCGGTGAAGACGACCGTACGGGGGATCTTGTAGCCCGCGAGCCGCTCCCGGCAGTGGTCGCGGACCGCGTCGGCGGTGAGCCCGGACGCCTCCGCCCGGGGCTGGACGACGGCCGCGACACGATGGCCCCAGCGGGTGTCCGGAACGCCCGCCACCAGCGCGTCGTACACATCCGGATGGGCCTTCAGGGCCTGTTCGACCTCCTCCGGGTAGACCTTCTCGCCCCCGGTGTTGATGCACTGGGAACCGCGCCCGAGGACGGTGATCACACCGTTCTCGTCGACGGTCGCCATGTCGCCGAGCAGCACCCAGCGCTCCCCGTCCGCCTCGAAGAACGTCTCGGCGGTCTTCTTCGGGTCGTTGTAGTAGCCGAGCGGCACATGGCCGCGCTGGGCGATCCGGCCGGGCTCACCGGGCGCCACCGGGGCGAGGGTCGCCGGGTCCACCACGGTCGTCCGGGCGTTGACGCTCAGCCGGAAGCCCTTCTCGGGGCCGGAGTCGGCGGTGGCCGTGCCGTTGAACCCGGACTCCGAGGAGCCGAAGTTGTTCAGCAGCAGGGTGTGCGGGGAGAGCTCGGCGAACTGGGCGCGTACGGTCTCCGACAGGATCGCGCCCGAGCTGCTGACGCTGAGCAGCGAGGAGAGATCGGTGCCCTTGAGGGGCCCGGTCAGGGCGTCCACCAGGGGCCGCAGCATCGCGTCGCCGACCAGCGAGGCCGCGGTGACCTTCTCCTTCTCGATGGTCCTCAGCACCTCCTCCGGCACGAACTTCCGGTGCAGCACCACCTTCTGACCGAAGTTGAACGCGATGAAGGCCGTAAGGGTGGAGGTTCCGTGCATCAGGGGCGGGGTGGGGAAGAAGACCAGTCCCTCGCCGCCCGCGGCCACCCGCTCGGCCAGCTCCTCCGGGCGCTCGACGGGCTGGCCGGTCGGAGCGCCGCCGCCGAGACCGGAGAAGAACAGGTCCTCCTGCCGCCAGACCACGCCCTTGGGCATCCCGGTGGTGCCGCCGGTGTAGATGATGAAGCGGTCGTCGGCGGACCGCGCCGGGAAGCCGCGCTCGGGCGACCCGGACGCCTCGGCGTCGGTGAACGCCACGGCCGACCCGGGGCCGTCCCCGGGGCCGTCCCCGGGGCCGTCCCCGGAGCCGACCCGCACCAGATGGCGCAGGGTGCGGGTGTGGGGCAGCGCGGCGGCCACCCGCTCGCCGAACTCGGCGTCGTAGACCAGCGCGGCCAGCTCGGCGTCGCGGTAGAGGTAGACCAACTCGTCCTCGACGTAGCGGTAGTTGACGTTCACCGGCACCGCCCGGATCTTCAGGCAGGCCAGCGCGGTCTGGAGGTACTCCACGCCGTTGCACAGATGCAGTCCGACATGCTCGCCCGGGGCGATACCGCTGTCCAGCAGATGGTGGCCGAGCCGGTTGGCGGCCGCGTCCAGCTGGGCGTAGCTGAGCCGCCGCTCGGCCCCGGTGCCGGGGTGGTCGAGGTAGACCAGCGCCTCTCTGCCGGGCACCGTGTCGACGATCGACTCGAACAGGTCCGCAAGGTTGTACTCCATGACTCCTCCTGACCCCTCGATCCGGCGGCTCGGCGCTCATTAGAGCCGCGCCGGGATGAGGTGGGAAGGCCCACGGAACAAGAAATCTGACTGAGCATCAGATTTCTCTTGAAGTCGGTCCCCGGCTGCTGCAACCTGTTCTAGGGTCCTTCTGGCGGAGATCCGCCAGAAGGACCCTAGGTCTCGAGACGGGAGGACGTCGTGACAAGCGGGACCGAACACCTCATCGTCGAGCGCGTCGGCGCGACCCTGGTGCTCACCTTGAACCGGCCCGAGGCCAGGAACGCGCTCTCGCTGCCGATGCTGGTCGGGCTGTACGACGGCTGGACCGAGGCCGACGAGGACGACGCCGTGCGCTCCGTGGTGCTCACCGGCGCCGGCGGGGCCTTCTGCGCGGGAATGGACCTCAAGGCGCTCGCGGGCGGCGGCCGGATGGACGGACAGCACGTCCGCGACCGCCTCGCGGCCGACCCCGATCTGCACTGGAAGGCGATGCTCCGCCACCATCGGCCGCGCAAGCCGGTGATCGCCGCCGTCGAGGGGCCCTGTGTCGCGGGCGGCACCGAGATCCTCCAGGGCACCGACATCCGTATCGCGGGCCGCGGCGCCACCTTCGGGCTCTTCGAGGTACGGCGCGGGCTGTTCCCCATCGGCGGCTCCACCGTACGGCTGGCCCGCCAGCTGCCCCGCACCCACGCCCTGGAGATGCTGCTCACCGGGCGCCCCTACCCGGCCGAGGAGGCGGCGCGGATCGGGCTGATCGGCCATGTCGTCCCGGACGGCACGGCGCTGGAGAAGGCCCTGGAGCTCGCCGAGCTGATCAACGCCAACGGCCCGCTGGCCGTCGAGGCGGTCAAGGCGTCCGTCTACGAGACCGCCGAGATGACCGAGACCGACGGCCTGAAGTCCGAACTGATACGTGGCTGGCCCATTTTCGACACCGCCGACGCCAAGGAGGGCTCGAAAGCCTTCGCGGAGAAACGGCCGCCGGTCTACCGCCGGGCGTGACCCCCACACCTCAGGCCGGCCGCGCCCACCCCGCGGCCGGGCCCGCCGCACCCACCCCGCGGCCGCGCGGAAGGAGACGCACCCCCATGACCCCGGCCCCCTCACCCGAAGTGCTCCAGGCGCCTTTGGTCGTCGAGTTCCCGTTCACCCGCTCCCTCGGCCCGGTCCAGAGCGCCTTCCTCACCGGACTGCGCGAACAGACCGTGCTCGGCGTGCGCACCACCGACGGCCGGGTGCTGGTGCCGCCCGTCGAATACGACCCGGTCACCGCCGACGAGCTGTCCGACCTCGTCGAGGTCGCCGCCACCGGCACCGTCACCACCTGGGCCTGGAACCCCTCGCCGCGCCGCGGCCAGCCCCTGCGCACCCCCTTCGCCTGGGTGCTGGTGCGGCTGGACGGCGCGGACACCGGCCTCCTCCACGCCCTCGACGCACCCGGCCCCGACGTCGTGCGCACCGGCATGCGGGTGCGGATCCGCTGGGCCGCGGAGCGCGAGGGCGCCATCACCGACATCGCCTGCTTCGAGCCGTACGACGGCGCCGGGGGCGGCGAAGCCGTGCCGCACAGCGGTACGTTCGCCGACCCCGTCAGCGGCATCGTGGCCCCCGCCCGCCTCGACTACACCTACGCGCCCGGCCGCGCCCAGTCGCGCTATCTGAGGGCCCTCGCCGACCACACCACCTACGGGGAGCGCTGCCCGTCCTGCCGCAAGGTGTACGTCCCGCCCCGGGGCGCCTGCCCCACCTGCGGTGTCGCCACCGACGAACAGGTGGAGGTCGGCCCGCGCGGCACGGTCACCACCTTCTGCATCGTCAACATCAAGGCCCGCAACCTCGACATCGAGGTGCCGTACGTCTACGCCCACATCGCCCTGGACGGCGCCGATCTGGCCCTCCACGCGCGCATCGGCGGCATCCCCTACGACGAGGTGCGCATGGGGCTGCGCGTGGAGCCCGTATGGAGCGAGGACGGCCGCTACCCCGACCACTACCGCCCCACCGGCGAACCCGACGCCGACTACGACACCTACAAGGAGCTGTTGTAGATGCGAGAGGTGGCCATCGTCGCCTTCGGCCAGAGCGACCACCAGCGCGACACCGCGGAGACCTCCGAGGTCGAGATGCTGATGCCCGTCCTCCACCAGGTGCTCGACGCCGTCGGACTGCGGGCGGGCGAGATCGACTTCACCTGCTCCGGCTCCTGCGACTACCTGGCGGGCCGCGCCTTCTCCTTCACCATGGCCCTCGACGGCGTCGGCGCCTGGCCGCCCATCTCGGAGTCCCATGTGGAGATGGACGGCGCCTGGGCGCTGTACGAGGCATGGACGAGGCTGCTGACCGGCGAGGCCGAGACCGCGCTCGTCTACTCCTACGGCAAGTCCTCGCCCGGCGATCTGCGGGAGGTCCTCACCCGCCAGCTCGACCCGTACTACGTGGCGCCCCTGTGGCCGGACTCGGTCTCCCTCGCCGCCCTCCAGGCCCAGGCGCTGCTCGACGCGGAGGACACGGGGGGCACCGCCGCCGACGAGCGGGCGCTGGCCGGGATCGCGGCGCGCAGCCGGACCGCGGCCGAGGACAACCCCCATGCCCAGCTGGCCGGTTCACCGCCGCCCGAGGCCCTGTTGGACGAGCCGTATCTGGTGCGGCCGCTGCGCCGCCACGACTGCCCGCCGGTCGGCGACGGCGCGGCCGCCGTCGTGCTCGCCGCCGGGGACACCGCGCGCCGGCTCTGCCGCCGCCCCGCCTGGATCCGCGGCATGGACCACCGGACAGAGGCGCACGGCCTCGGCGTACGGGACCTCACCCGCTCCCCGTCCACCCGGCTCGCCGCCGAGCGCGCGGGCGTCTTCGAGGCCCCCGTCGACCTCGCCGAGCTGCATGCGCCGTTCACCTCACAGGAGCTGATCCTCCGCCGCGAGCTGCGGCTGGGGGATGACGTACGCGTCAATCCGTCCGGCGGGGCGCTGGCCGCCAACCCCATGATGGCCGCCGGGCTGATCCGCCTCGGCGAGGCCGTCGCCGCCATCCACCGCGGCGCCGCCGACCGGGCCCTCGCCCACGCCACCTCGGGCCCTTGTCTCCAGCAGAACCTGGTGGCCGTCCTGGAAGGGGATGCCTCGTGACGAAGGAGCCGGTGGCCGTCGTCGGGATCGGCCAGACCAAGCACACCGCCGCACGCCGCGACGTCTCCATCGCCGGGCTGGTCCGGGAGGCCGCCGTACGGGCCCTGGAGGACGCCCAGTTGACCTGGGCGGACATCGACGCCGTCGTCATCGGCAAGGCCCCCGACTTCTTCGAGGGCGTGATGATGCCCGAGCTGTACCTCGCCGACGCGCTCGGCGCGGTCGGCAAGCCGATGCTGCGCGTGCACACCGCGGGCTCGGTCGGCGGCTCCACCGCGCTGGTGGCCGCGGGGCTGGTCGCCGCCCGTGTCCACCGAACCGTCCTCACCCTCGCCTTCGAGAAGCAGTCGGAGTCCAACGCCATGTGGGGGCTGTCCCTGCCCATCCCCTTCCAGCAGCCGCTGCTGGCCGGGGCGGGCGGCTTCTTCGCCCCGCACGTCCGGGCGTACATGCGGCGCACCGGCGCGCCTTCCGGCATCGGCGCCCTCGTGGCCTACAAGGACCGCCGCAACGCCCTGCGCAACCCCTACGCGCATCTCCACGAGCACGATCTGACGCTGGACCGGGTGCGGTCGTCCCCGATGCTGTGGGACCCCATCCGCTACTCCGAGACCTGCCCCTCCTCGGACGGCGCCTGCGCCATGGTGCTCACCGACCGCGCGGGCGCGGACCGCGCCCCGTATCCGCCCGCCTGGATGCACGGCGGCGCCATGCGCAGCGAGCCGACGCTCTTCGCGGGGAAGGACTTCGTCTCGCCGAGGGCCGGCCGGGACTGCGCGGCCGATGTCTACCGCCAGGCCGGGATCACCGACCCGCGCCGGGAGATCGACGCGGTGGAGATGTACGTGCCCTTCAGCTGGTACGAACCCATGTGGCTGGAGAACCTGGGCTTCGCGGACGAGGGGGAGGGCTGGAAGCTCACCGAGTCCGGGGTGACCGAGCTCGACGGCGAACTTCCGGTCAACCCCTCGGGCGGCGTGCTGTCCACCAACCCCATCGGGGCGTCCGGCATGCTGCGGTTCGCCGAGGCCGCGCTCCAGGTGCGCGGGCGGGCGGGCGAACACCAGGTCGACGGCGCCCGCAAGGCGCTCGGCCACGCCTATGGCGGAGGCTCGCAGTTCTTCTCGATGTGGGTGGTCGCGGACACGTCACCCGCCGGGTGAGTCTCCTGCTCACTCCTCCTTTCGTGGCCTGTGCGGCACCGGCCACGATCGCTAGGGTGGGGCGCGGACGACGATGCGGGAGGATGAGCTGACGTGGCCGATAGCACTACCACCGAACAGCCACTGACAGGAAGCGGCGAGAAGCCCGAACTCGACCTCTCGGGCGCCCAATGGCAGTCGAGCAGCCAGGGCGTGGGCGATGTGGAGATCGCCTTCGTCGAGGGATTCATCGCGATGCGCCACGGCCGCCGTCCCGAGGGGCCGGCGCTGATCTTCACCCCGGCCGAGTGGCGCGCCTTCGTCCTGGGCGCGCGTGAGGGCGAGTTCGACCTCACCTGAACCGGGGAGGCTGATCGGGGCGGGCGGATCCGGCCGGACCGGAGGGCCCGCCCCGTAGTGCGTTATCGGCCAGGACCAGAACGTCGTCAAACCTTCACACCCCATGCCGAACCGTGGGCGTGACTCACGGTAACTCCGGCAGGTCGCGCCGGGTCTCCGTGGGCGGGAGCAGAATCGTCCGCGCTCTATGCAGCCCCGGCCCCGGGAGGTAGTTTTCCCTCCCACCTCCCCGTTGTGCGGGGCGGAAAGTCGGCTGAAAAGGGGGTGTCGTGCGCGAATTCAGTCTCCCTCATATGGTGGAACCGCTGCGCGCGGGCGGGCTCGCGGACTCGGTGTACGAGCTGGCGGACCGCGAACCGGACAGGATCCAGCTCGCCCGGCGCGACGCCGCCGACCGCGGCCAGTGGACTCCAATGACCGCCGCGGCCTTCCGTGACGAGGTCCTGGCGCTGGCGAAGGGCCTGCTGGCCGAGGGAGTGCGGTTCGGGGACCGGGTGGCCCTGATGGCCCGGACGCGCTACGAGTGGACGCTGTTCAGCTATGCCCTGTGGTCCGTCGGCGCCCAGGTGGTGACCGTCTACCCCACCTCCTCGGCGGAGCAGGTGCGCTGGATCCTGGCCCAGACGCGGGCCGTGGCCGTGGTGGTGGAGGGCGAGGACGACACCATGACGGTCGGCGCCGTCTGCGACACCCTTCCGGCGCTGCGCTCCATCTGGCAGATGGACCATGGGTGCGTCGCGGAGCTGTGGCGGCGCGGCGCCGGGGTCCACGACGAACTGGTCACCGAGCGGCGCTGGCTCGTCGAACCGCGCTGTACGGCGGTCATCTGCTACACCTCGGGCACCACCGGACGGCCCCTGGGGTGCGAGATCACCCACGCCAATCTCGCCGCCGAATGCGACACCCTGTTCGCGGGCTGGAGCGGGCTGTTCGCCGAGCCCGGGCAGCGGCCCGCCGTCCTCGCCTTCCTCCCGCTGGCCCACATCTACGGACTGATGGTCCAAGTGCTCTGTGTGCGGGGCGGCATCCTCATGGGACACGAGCCCGAGCTCAGCCCGGCCGCACTGCTGCCGTCCCTCCAGTCCTTCCGCCCGACCTGCGTCTTCGCGGTGCCCTACATCTTCGAGCGGATCCTCGGAGCCGCCCGGACCGCCGCCCGGGACGCGGGCAAGGGCTCGCTCTTCGAGCGGGCCATGGACACGGCGGTGCGCCACGCCGCGGCGGTCGAGCAGCAGACACAGGGCGCGGGGAAGGGGCCGGGCCCCGGGCTCAGAGCCGCCCACGCCGTCTTCGACCACATGGTCTACCGGCGGCTGAGAGCCGTCCTGGGCGGCCGGGTGCGCTACGCGGTCACCGGTGGCTCACCGTTCAGCCGGGAGCTGGGGCTGACGTTCGCGGGCGCCGGGATCACCGTCTACAACGGCTACGGCCTCACCGAGACCACCGCCGCCGTCACCGCGCAGCCGCCCGGCCGCCCTCGGCACGGCACCGTGGGCCGCCCGATGCCGGGCACGGCGGTACGCATCGCGCCGGACGGCGAGGTATGGGTGCGCGGCGGCACCGTCTTCGCGGGCTATGTGGACGATCCGAAGGCCACCGGGGCCGCGCTGCGCGACGGCTGGCTGCGCACCGGAGACATCGGATTCCTCGACGGCGAGGGCTATCTGACCATCACCGGCCGTAAGAAGGACATCATCATCACCAGCGGCGGCAAGAGCGTCTCCCCGCTGCCACTGGAGGAGCGGCTGCGGGCGCATCCGCTGATCTCGCAGTGCGTCCTGGTGGGCGACAACCGCCCCTTCGTCGGGGCGCTGATCACCCTGGACGCCGAGATGCTGAGGCGCTGGCACCAGGTGGTCGACGCGCGGCTCCCGGTCGGCCGGGAGCACGCGTCGGCGAACAAGGCGCTGCACGCGGAGATCCAGCAGGCGGTCTCCACGGCGAACCTCTCGGTGTCCAGAGCTGAGTCGATCAGGGCGTTCCGCATCCTCCCGAAGGAATTCACCGTCGAGGACGGGCTGTTGACGCCCACGCTCAAACTGCGGCGCGACGCGGTGTACAAGGTCTGCGCCGCGCAGATCGAGCAGCTCTACGCGAGCTGAGCGGTCAAGTGGCGCCACGCGAGCCGAGCGGTCGAGTGGCGCCACGCGAGCCGAGCGGTCGAGTGGCGCTACGCCGGCTGAGCCCCGGTCAGCTGGGCCCAGGGCCGCTGCCGCCCTCCGCTGACCGCCTCGGTGCCCTGCTCGTCGTACCGGGCCGTACGCAGCGACCAGCCCAGATTGCCCGTCATCACATGCCGCATGCCGTCCACATAGCGCGCCACGGCGCGGTGGGTGTCCGGACCGGCCCCCGTCTCGGCCAGCACCGCGGGCAGTCCGGCCGCGGTCTCCTCGAACCAGCGGTAGCGGGCATTGGCCAGGTCGGCGATATGGCGTACCGCGTCCTCCAGTTCACCACCCGCGCGCTCCCACTGGACGATGACGCTGTTGTGGACGTCGCCGACGGCCAGCTCCTTGTCCAGGGAGGCGATGTCATTGGTGAAGACCACCACATCGTCCGTAGCCTCCCGCATCCGGGCCAGCGGATAGCCGCCGTGCAGCGCGGGCGGCAGGGTGTAGCCGCCGAACGGCTCGTTCAGGTCGAGACACGGCTGTACGCCTATCGAGTGGCGCCGCAGCGCCAGCACGTCCTCCACCGAGCGCGGCGCGCCCGCGCCGCCGGCCCCGGGCAGGGCGCCGGTCCGCTCCAGCGCCTCGCGGTGGTAGGAGTGCAGATATTCCAGCCAGTGGTGGCGGAAGCGGTCCCGCCACACCTGGGGCCGCCCGGAGTTGATCCGGCGCCACAGGTCGCGGAAGCTCTCCAGCAGCGGCCCGTCACCGTCCCCCGCCCTGCCGTGCGCCAGGTCCTCGTCGGTGATCCGTATGACGTCCGCCACCAGCCGCGCCACCGCCTCCGGGTGGCAGCCCAGCTCCCCGTCGAACTGATCGTCGAAGACGAAGTACCAGCCCACGAGGTCACTGCCCAGGTTCAGATCGGCGCCGGTCGCCCGGGGGTAGAACAGGCCCGTCAGCACGTCGAAGCGGAGCGCGTCGTACTCCGCGACGGACGCGCGGTCCTCGAAGACGCCGAACCGCGAAAGCCATTGGATGGTGTGGTGCCTGGCCGTCTCGGTGCCGGGACTGAGGTCTGCGGAGGCCGGAAAGCCGAACAGGGCCGCCCGGCGCAGCAGTGCCGTCCGCCGGGCGTGTGGTCGCGCAGCGTGCGAGTGCATGAGTGGTCTCCGCCCCCTTCGTCGTTCGGGCAGCCCGAGCCCGCATATACCACAGGCGAAAGCGGTATCTGGCCGACCCGTTGAATCCGGTCATCCTCGCGTGCGAGACGTGGCATCGATAGAGGAGGTGGTGAATTGGCGTGTGCCACTGGCAATGCCCGGCGGAAATCCCACCATGGGGGAGCTACGCAGCGTGCCATCCGCGCTACGCTCGGCGTCACCTGCCGGAGGGGAAGCAACATGGCGGAGTACATGAGCCAACAGAACCGGACGCGTCGGACACTGCTGGAGCGGGAGCGCGAGCTGCGCGCGGTGGACGCCGCGCTGACCGAACTGTGCGGTACGGATCCCGCCGACGGGGCCGGGACCCGCGGCGGCGGAGTGATCGCCTTCGAGGGGCCCGGCGGCGTCGGCAAGACCGCGCTGCTCGGCGAGGCGCGCCGCAGAGCCGCCGCCCGCGGCTGCACCGTGCTCCGGGCCCGGGGCGGCGAGCACGAACAGGGCGCGGCCTTCCATGTGGTGCGCCAGCTCTTCCAGCCGGTGCTCGCGGCGACCGGCGAGGACGAGCACCGCAGGATCCTGGGCGGCTGGTACGAGATCGTCGCGCCCGCGGTCGGCCTGATGGTCCCGGGCAACGGCGGGGCGCCCGATCCGCAGGGCGTCCGCGACGGCCTCGACTGGCTGGTGACCCGCTTCGCCGTGGAGCACGCCCCGGTCGTCATGATCCTCGACGATGTCCACTGGGCCGACCCCGAATCGCTGGACTGGCTGACCCGGTTCGCCCCGCGCACCGCCGACCTGCCCCTGCTGCTCGCCGTCGGCTACCGCCCGGAGGAGCTGACCGCCGATGTCGCCGCGATACGGACCCTGGCCGAGCGCCAGGGATCACGGCCCCATGTGCTGGCGCCGCTCACCCCGAGCGGAGTCGGCAGGATCGTCCGTGAGGTCCTCGGGGACCACGCCGACGAGGCGTTCTGCCGCGAGTGCTGGGCGATGACCGGCGGCAACCCCTGGGAGGTCACCGAGCTCACCGCCAAGATCCGCGACCGTCGGCTGAAGCCGCAGTCGGAGAACCTGCCCGCGCTGCGCGAGCTGGTCTCCTCGGCCAAGGACAGCGGGCTCAACGACCGGCTGACCCGCCTCGGCACCGCCGCCGTCCGCCTCGCCTGGGCCGTCGCCGTCCTCGGCATCGAGGCCACCCCGGCGCTGACCGCCAACGTCGCCGGGCTCAGCGAGACCGAGGCCGCCGATGTGGTGTCCCGGCTCGTCGACGCGCGGATCCTGGCCCCGCCGCACCCCGGGAACGGCACCCGGCCCCTGGAGTACCTCCACCCGCTCATCGCCACCGCCGTCTACCAGGCCATCCCCGGCGCCCTGCGCGTGGCCATGCACGGCCAGGCCGCCACCGTGGTGCTCGGCGCGGGCCTCGGCTCCGCGGCCGCCGGCCGGCATCTGCTGGAGATGCACCCCGAGGGCGACCCCTGGGTGGTGCGCCATCTGCGGGCGGCCGCCCGGGAGTATCTGCGCGCCGGAGCCCCCGACGCCGGGCGCCGCTGTCTGGCGCGGGCCCTGCGCGAACCACCCGCCCTGGAGGAGCGCGCCGCCGTGCTGTACGAGCTGGGCTGCGCCGCCCAGCTCACCGAGCCCGACGTCACCGTCAACCATCTGCGGGCCGCGCTCGAGGAGCCCGCGCTCGGCCCCGAGCTGCGCGAGGCGATCACCTACCGGCTCGCCCAGGCGTACGGCCACAGCGGCCGGATGGAGGAGGCCGCCCAGGTCTTCGCCGAGGAGGTCGGGCGGGCCACCAGCGCCCGCGCCCGGCTGCGGATGCAGACCGAGCAGCTGATGTGGAACATGTTCCGGGCCGACGAGAAGGAGTCGCCCGCCCGCTCCCGGCGGCTGGCCCGGCTCGCGGACCACCTCACCGGCCGCGGCATGGCCGAGCGTTATCTGATGGGGCTGCGCGCCTGGGACGCGATGACGCGCGGAGAGCCGGTCGCCACCGCCCTGCACTACGCGGAGGAGGCCCTCGGCGACGGCCTCAGCTGGACCGATGACGACTGGGGCTTCGAGGTGCCCATCCTGGTCGCCCTGGTCTTCCTCCACTGCGACCAGCCCGGACGCGCCGAGGAGCTGTTCAACAAGGGTATCGCCGAATGCGAGCGCAAGGGCTGGCGCGGCTCCCACCTGGCGTTCGGCTTCACCCTCCTCGGCTACGCACGTCTGCGCCGCGGCGCTCTCGGCGAGGCGGAGGAGCTGGCCCGTGAGGGAATGCGGATCGCCGACCTGGTGGGCTCCTCGACACCCGCCCACTGGACCGCGGTCGGCACCCTCATCGGAACGCTGATCTGCCGGGGCCGGGTCCGGGAGGCGCAGGAGTTCGCGGCCCGGCACCGCGGCGAGACCCTGCCGCAGGCCACGCTCTGCCCCGATGTGCCGGCGGTCCGCGGTGAGCTGCTGCTGGCCGCCAATCTGCACCGCGAGGCCCGCGAGCAGCTCACCGAGGTCGGCCGCCGCATGGACGGACGCGGTATGCGCAACCCCGCCTGGTGCCCCTGGCAGCTCCACCTCGCCCAGGGCCTCGCGCTGACCGATCCCCGGCAGGCCGCCGAGGTCGCCGACGACGCGGTGCGCCGCGCCCGTCAGTTCGGCACCCACTCCGCGATCGGCAAGGCGCTGCACACCGCCGCCACCGTCACCCAGGGGCCGGACCGGATCAAGCTGCTGGCCGAGGCCGTCAGCCATCTGATGCGGTCACCGGCCGCGTACGACCTGGCCGTGGCGCTGGTCGACCACGGCGCCGCGCTGCGCCGCATCGGGCTGCCCCAGGAGGCCGGCGACCGGCTCTACCGCGGTCTGGAGGGAGCGGTGCGCTGCGGAGCCGACGCGCTCGCGGCCCGGGCCCGCGACGAGCTGTCGGCGGCCGGACTGCGCCCCATGCAGCTGCGCGTCGATCACGCCAGCCCGCTGACCTCGCAGGAGCAGGCCGTCGCCGAGCGGGCCGCCGAGGGCTGGTCGGACGCCCGGATCGGCGAGGCCACGGGGTTGGAGGAGCGTGAGGTCGCCCGGCTGCTGTCCGATGTCTACCGTAAGGTCGGCACCGACCGGGCCGGGCTGGCCAAGCGGCTCATCACCCCCACGGTCGGCCTTCCGCGGCGTCCGGCGCCCGACCCCGGATGAGGGGTGCGGCCCGGCCGCTCCCCGGCACGGCAACCGGCGCGCGGCCACGTACCATGTCGGCATGTCCTTCCTCCGCCGCCGCAGCGCCGCCACGCCCACCGGGCCGGACTTCGACGTCCTCGCCATGGACCCGGGAGACTGGCCCGGCGATCTTGGTGCGGGGCTGCTGCCCGCTCCGGACGGCACCTGCCAGGGCGTCTTCCTGCGCTACGACCTGTTCGGCGGCCGCGGCCCGGCGATGATCATCGGCAATCTGCCCGAGGGCTCCCCGGCCCGCGAGGTGGCCGAGGGCCAGCCGCCGTTCGAGGTGACCCAGCTGCTGGCGGCGCTGGGGAACGACGAGCCGGTGCAGGTGGTGGACACCGAGGACAGCCCGGTCATGCACGAGGACAATCTGCTCATCGTCCGCCGGATCAAGCTCTCCGAGGGCCGGATCTCCTGCGCCCAGTTCGACCGCAGCGATGGCGTGCTCGTCACCATCGCCAGCTGGGACCGGCCGATCACCGACGATCTGTACCGGCTGCTCAAGCCGCTGCCCGCGGAGATGTTCCAGCAGCGCTGAGAGAAGCAGCGCTGCTGGACCTTCGCCGGGGCCGTGAGAGGCCCGTACGGTCGCTCACGGCCCCTGCCGTCCGTCATACGGCGGGCTGACGGCCCGTCAGTCTCACTTCCCCGAGCGCCGGACCGTCACATCGGCGGCCCGGACGAACGCCACCCGGTGCCCGAACTGGATCTGGTAGTACACGTCCTGGCCGCGCACCACCTTGTGACCGGCCGGATCGAAGGTGGTCGCCCACAGATACTCGCCCCGCGTCCTCAGCCCCAGCGGATAGGACTGCCCGGCGAGCAGCTTGTACGGCAGCGGCGAGACCGCCTGCACCGGCACGCCCTCCGGATACGCCTCCTTCTCCGGGTAGGCGCGGCCGTACACCGGAACCTCCGCCGCCCCGGCCTTGGGCGTCACCACGAGCCCCTTGGCGCTCACCGCCGTCGGCCGCCGCTTGGGGTTCTGGAACCAGGCCCGCTGGCCCAGGTACCAGATCGCCGTCCAGTCGCCCTCGTGCCCCGCGACCGCGAACTGCTGCCCGGTGGTGGCGCGGGCGCCGGTGTCATTCACCCCGGTCGTCGAGTCCGAGCCGTCCGGGCGCAGCCCGATGTCCTTGACCAGCGGGGCGTCCGCGCTCGGCGCGGTGTGCAGCCGCACCGCGGCCGAGCCGTGCGGGGCGCACGCCTGGCCCGCCGTCTCGCAGTCGGTGTAGACGGGCCGGTTGGTGTCGTAGTCGGGGCGGATGGTGACCAGGCCGCCGGAGGAGCCCGCGGTGCGCCGGAAGGGCGCGCCGAGCAGGGTGAAGTAGTGCGCCCAGTCCCAGTAGGGGCCGGGGTCGGTGTGCATGCCCTTGATGGTGGCGGCGGTGGTGCCCGGCACATTGTCATGGCCCAGGATGTGCTGGCGGTCCAGGGGGATGCCGAACCGCTCGGCGAGGTAGCGCACCAGCCGCGCCGAGGAGCGGTACATCGCCTCCGTGTACCAGGCGTCCGGGGCGGTCAGGAACCCCTCGTGCTCCAGGCCGATGGACTTGGCGTTGACGTACCAGTTGCCCGCGTGCCAGGCGACGTCCTTGAGCGGCACATGCTGGGCGATATGCCCGTCGGAGGAGCGCAGGGTGTACTGCCAGGACACATAGGTGGGGTCCTGGACCAGCTTGATGGTGGTGTCCCAGGACCCCTCGGTGTCATGGATGACGATGTAGTCGATGGACTGCGAGGAGGGGCGGTCGCCCAGGTCGTGGTTGCCGTAGTCGCCCTCCCCGAACTCCTCGTAGGGCGCCGGGATCCACTCGCAGGAGACGTCCTCGGGGGCCTCGACCCGCGGATCCCGCGCCCGGGACGGCAGACCGAGCGTGCGCAGCTGCCGGGTGTCCGGGGCGACGTAGGGCGCCGGGTCGAGAAAGACCCGCTCGCCGTCGGCGGTCGTCCGCGCGGCACCGCCGCGGATCACCCCGTACACCTCGTCGGCGAAGAAGGCCGCGGCCGCGGCGTCGTCGGCGCCGGAGTAGGCCGCCACCGCCGCGTACCAGTCGGCGGGGTCCTCGCTCGACGGCAGCCCGAGCCGCTTCTGCGTGGCGGCCAGCAGGGCCGCGCCACCGCGCACATTGGCGCTCTCGTCGCCGCGCAGCGCCTCCGCGGACAGCCCGGTGAGGTCCGCGGCGCGGCTGAGGGTGCGCAGCCGGGCGGGCAGCTGCCGGGGCTGGGGAACGGTGGCCTTGGGCACCCTCAGCGGCCGGGCGAGATCGCCGCGCGCGTCCTCGGTGCCCTGGCTGTGGTGCGGGGCGGTGAGCAGCGCGGTGTGGGCGTCGGTGAGGTGCATGGGGCCGTAGCCGCCGGTGACGCTGGGCGCGCCGCGGTGGCCGTCCCAGCGCGACTGGAGATACGACACGCCCAGGAGCACGCTCAGCGGAACGCCGTACTCGGCGGCAGCGGCCGCGAAGGCGCGCTGCAGGGCGCCGCCGTCGGCACCAGGTGCATCGGCCCGCCGCTGGTCGGCATGGGCGGCGGGGGTGGCGGAGACCAGCGGGAGCAGAAGGGCGGCGGACGCCGCGGCTCCCGCGGTGCGCAGCGTGGTTCTCCGGGTGGGACCGGACGGGGCTCTGTTCGCGTCGTGGGCGCTGTCCTGTGCGGATCCTGGCATTGCAGCCTCCTCAAGCGGGCCGGGCCGAGCCGAGCCACTTAGAGATATGCGCTGCCAGGCGTGGCGTCAATCGCCGTCACCCGGACGGACGTTCGCATGGTCGCCCGCCTGCGGCGCGTCACCGGTCCAGACCGGTGACGCGCCGGGCGGCCGCCACTCCGCCTCCGCTCAGCGGGTGCCGACCGCCGCCCGCACCGCGCGCCGGGCCAGCGCGCAGTCGTCGTGCAGCCGGCGCAGCAGCAGCCGCTGCTCCTCACCGGCCGGCACCGCGCCCGGCACCACGGGAGCGGGGTCGTGCATGGTGCGCTGCACCGCGGTCTCGTACTGGCGGATCTCCCGCGTCAGCACCAGCATCAGATTCACCAGGAAGGAGTCCCGCGCGGCCGGGCCCGCGGCCTGCGCCAACTGGCTGATCTGGCGCCGGGTGACGGGGGCGTCGCCCAGCACCGTCCACAGCGTGGCCAGGTCATAGCCGGGCAGATACCAGCCCGCGTGGTCCCAGTCGAGGAGCACCGGGCCCGCGGGGGACAGCAGGACGTTGTTCAACAGGGCGTCGCCGTGGCAGAACTGCGCCGGGGTCTGCCGCCCGCAGGCGTGTGAGACGCCGCGCAGCAGCTTCTGCAGATCGCCCATGTCCCGGTCGGTCAGCAGCCCGAGCTCGTGATAGCGGGCCAGCCGGGCGGCGTAGTCGATGGGGGCGTCGAACAGATCGGCGGGCGGCCGCCACTGGTTGACCCGGCGGATCGCACCCAGCACCGCGCCCAGATCGGCACGGGGCGGGGGCTCGGTGGGATGGCGCTGCGCGGCCGCGATCCGCCCGGGCATCCGCTCGATGACCAGCGCGCAGTTGTCCGGGTCCGCGGCGATCAGCCGGGGCACCCGCACCGGCGGGCGCTGGCGGACGAACGCCCGGTACATCGCTATTTCCCGGCGGAACCGCTCGGCCCACGCGGGGGAGTGGTCCAGCAGGCACTTGGCCACCGCCGTGCTGCGCCCGGTCGCCCCGATCAGGAGCACGGACCGTCCGCTGCGCCGCAGCACCTGCACCGGGTTGAACTCCGGGCAGATGCGGTGGACCGAGGTGATCGCGGTGCGCAGCTGCGCACCCTGTGGACCGGACAAGTCGAGTCTCCCGCGGGGCGGCACGGGGCCGAGGGCGGCGGTCCGCCGGGCCCGGCCGCCGGGGGCGGGATCGAGGTACGGCCCATTGCCGGGCAGCTGCCGCCGGTACGGCCGGGGCGGGACGGACACGGAGGACGATGCTGCGTACATGGGCGAGACAGATCCCTTCGCGTGCCGACGAATTGCGTACGCACCCGGCCCCGGGGCGGGGCCGCACCCTGGGGAATGCGGTTCGGTCGAACTCGAGCCGCCACCGGGCCGGGTAACGCACTCCTACATCACACCCCTGTGCGGGTGGCACACCATCTGGCGGACCCTGGCGAACCCTGGCGAATAGTCGCACGGCTCGTGACGGGACCGTTACTGTCAAGTCAGCCGAGGAACCTGGGGGCTTGACGTGACGAGGGAACCCAACACCCGTCTTGCGGACCTGTTCGGCCTCGCCGGCTGGTCCAAGGGGGAGCTCGCGAGGCTCGTGAACCGGAAGGCGGCGGCCATGGGCCATCCGCAGCTGGCGACCGACACCTCGCGGGTGCGGCGTTGGATCGACACCGGCGAGACGCCGCGCGATCCCGTGCCCAAGGTGCTGGCGGCCCTGTTCACCGAGCGCCTCGGTCGAGTCGTGACCACTGAGGATCTCGGGTTCGGACGAGGGGGGCGCGCGGGAAAGGGGCAGTCCGGCGACGGGCTGCTCTGGCCGCCCGAGTCCACGGCCGCGGTCCTCACCGAATTCACGGGAATGGACCTTATGTTCAACCGACGCGGCTTGGTGGGTGCGGGTGCCGCGCTCGCCGCGGGATCCGCCATCACCGGTGCCATGAGCGACTTTCTGCTCTCCGACCCCACCCTCGCCACCGACGCGCCCCGTACCGACAATCCCCTCTCCGTCGAGCCCGTGGGCTTCGACCGCTACGAGGCCGCCCCCGTGGGCTCCCAGGAGATCGACGCCCTGGAGACCTCGGTCGAGGTCTTCCGCGCCTGGGACGCGGCCCGCGGCGGCGGGCTCCAGCGCAAGGCCGTGGTGGGCCAGCTCAACGAGGTGGGCGGCATGCTCGCCTATCGCCACCCCGAGCACCTGCAGCGCAGACTGTGGGGGGTGGCGGCCAATCTGGCCGTCCTCGCCGGCTGGATGTCCCATGACGTCGGCCTGGAGCCGACCGCCCAGAAGTACTTCGTCATCGCCGCGCACGCGGCCCGCGAGGGCGGCGACCGGCCCCGGGCGAGCGAGGCGCTCTCCCGGGCCGCCCGTCAGATGGTGCACCTCGGCCGCCCGGACGACGCCCTGGAGCTGATGAGACTGGCCAAGTCCGGTGCGGGGGAGGCGGCGCTGCCGCGCACCCGGTCCATGTTCTGCACCATCGAGGCATGGGCGCAGGCGTCCAAGGGCCATGGCCAGGCGGTCCGGCGCGCCCTGGGCGAGGCGGAGGAGCTGTTCGTCTCGGACCGGGACGACGGGCCGGCGCCGAGCTGGATGCAGCTGTTCAACGAGGCCGATCTGCACGGGATGCAGGGGCTGGTCTACCGCACGCTCGCCGAGCACGAGCCGGGGGCGGCGGGGATCGCGCAGAGCCACGCCAAGAAGGCGCTGCGGATGCGGGAGGGCGGGCGCCAGCGGTCCCAGATCTTCGACCACATCTCCATCGCCTCGGCCTGTTTCATCGGCGACGATCCCGAGCAGGCCGAGCGCTATGCCCGGATGGCGCTGCTGACGATCGAGCAGAACTCCTCGCACCGCACCTGGGACCGGCTGCGCGAGATGTACCGGCTCACCGGCCGGTACGGCACCTCACCGGCCATCCGGGAGCTGCGCGAGGAGATCCAGCGGGTGATGCCGAAGGGAGGTGCGGGGAAGGGCGGCACGGGGCTGAAAGGGACCGGCCCCATCGCCAAGAGCGCGGCCGTCTAGCGGCGGGGCCACGCCGTACGAAGGGCATGACGAGGGGCAGCACGCGGGGTCAGCGCCTTACGCGGGGTCAGCGCCACACGAAGGGCCGATGCCTTACGCGGGGTCAACGCCTTACGGGGAGTCGAGGCCTTACGAGGGGCCGTTCACCGCGCCACGCCGACGCGGGGCGCCGCGTCATGCGCGGGCGCCGGTGACCCTGTCATGCGTGGGTGCCGGTGACCCTGTCATGCGTGGGTGCCGGTGACCCTGGCGATCAGCACACAGGCGTCGTGCTCGCGCGGCTCGTCGCCGAACGCCTCGGCCACCGTCCGTACGCACTCCTGTGCGCCCTGGGCGGCGGTCAGCCGTGGCGCGAGCGCGAGCAGCCGCTCGGTGGCGCCCTCGGTGTCCCGGGCGAGCCGTCCGGTGTGCAGCACCAGCAGATCGCCCGGCTCCAGCAGCTCCTCGTACTGGGTGTACGCGGCGCCCGTCGTGGCGCCCAGCAGCACGCCATCGGGAGAGCGCAGCGGGCGCCCCGTCCCGTCGCGGAACAGCAGCGGGGCGGGGTGTCCGGCCTGGGCCCACACCAGGGTGCGGGTGCGCGGGTCGTACCGCCCGCAGACGGCGCCGACCAGCGCGGGCTGGGAGGAGACGGCGAGCAGCTGGTTGAGCCGCCCCATCAGCGCGCCCGGCTCGATCCCGGCCACCGCCATGCCGCGCACGGCGCCCAGCAGCATGGCCATGCCGCAGGTGGCGGTCACACCGTGGCCGGTGAGGCCGCCGACGCTCAGCAGGGTGTGGCCCTCGGGGAGTTCGAGCGCGTCGTACCAGTCGCCGCCGATCTGGGCGCTGGACTCGGAGGGGAGGTAGTGGGCGGCGAGGTCGAGGGCGGCGCCGTCGGCCGCCGGGCCGGCGCCCGGGAAGCCGTCACGGGCCGGGAGCCGGAGGGAGCCGCGCCACGGTGGCAGCACGGCCTCCTGCACCTCCACCGCCAGCCGGCGCTCGGTCCGGGCGATCCGCCGCTGGTGGCGCAGCGTGTCCCGGCTCTCGCGCACCGCCCGCTCGCTGCGGCGCAGCTCGCTCACGTCCCGCAGCACGGCCCACATGGAGGCGGTGCTGCCGTCGGTGTCGAGCACGGGCTCGCCCGCCATATGGATGGTGCGCACCACCTCGTCCGCGCGCACGATTCGGAACTCGCCGTCGATGGGCTTTCCGTCCACCAGGCAGTCCGTGACCATCGCGGTCAGGATCGGCTGGTCCTCGGAGAAGACCCAGGAGGGGAGCTCGTCGAGGGTGAGCCCGCCGTCCTCGGGGTCGCGTCCGAAGATCCGGCAGAGCTCGTCGGACCAGGTCACCTCGTCGGTGAGGAGGTTCCACTCGGCGCTGCCGACCCGGCTCAGCAGCGAACCGCGGCCGGTGGGAGCGTCGCCGTCGGCCTCGCTCCCGGCCGGGGCCTCTGCCGTCGCGTCGGCCTTCGGCTCGGCGGGATCGACCGTCCCGGGGGCATCGGCGGGCAGTCCCTCGCGCAGCTCGCCCAGATGCCGGCCCAGATCGTCCAGCTGGTGGACGGCGAGCTCGCACAGCGCGCGCTGCCAGCGCACCTGCGCGTCATCCGTACCGCCCAGGTCCGCGACGGTGTCACGGCGGACGGCGTCGAGCCCGCCGCGGAGCCGCTGGGTCTGTGAGATGAGGGCGTCCACCGTCTCACGCTGGGGAGGCGATACGGCGGGATGGTCCGCGGAGCGGGGGGACGGCATGACGTTCTCCGATACGGGCGCGGCGCGGCCGGGTCTTGAGGGAGGGACCGGTAACGACTCTTGCACAGGCTGCGACATCCCGTAAGCGGTTTGGCAATACCCGATCCGGTGGTGCTTGTGGCATATGCCCATGGCCTTCCGGGGGCATGTCGGGCGGGAATCGGCGGAGGGCGTGATTCCGGGTAGGCTGCGGCGCTCGGGAGTCCCTCGGTCTCGCGCCGTTCATCAGGCATACGGCGGCAGGACATCGGCAAGAATGCCGATCGATGGAAATCCCGTTGCCAGCGAACCTCCCGCACCGGATGCTGACCTCATGTTCGATCCAGACATAGCGCCCAGCGGCACCCTGCTCGGCCTCCTGCAGCGAGGCCGCGGCGACGGGACCCTGCACGCCCTCGCCGCGCCGCGGGCCGAGGCGCTCGCGGCACTGCACCACTGTGTGCTGCGCGACCCCCGCCGTGACTGGCAGGTCGAGAACCGCTCGCTCTATTACGCCAGGCTCTGTCTGGACCTCGACGCCGGGCTCGACGAGATCGAACAGCATCTGTTCCACCCCGACGACCTGGTCAACGACGACGAGGCGCGCACCGGGCTCGCCCTCTCCGTCCTCGGCCACCTCGCCGCCTACGGCAGGTCCGACGCGCTGCGGCTGCTGCGCCGCTACGCCGCGGCCGGCAGCAACTGGGAATGGGCCCTCGACGAGCTGGCCCTGCGCGACGACGACACCGGGCTGCGCGGCCTCGCGCCCGCGATCCTCGCCCGCTTCCCCCGGACTCCCGACGGCGACGCCGAACTGGCCGCCGTCGTGCGCGGCGCCTACGAACCCCGGCCCTGGCGGCTGTGGGCCGACGATCCGGACCACGGGCCGCGGGTGCGCGCGGCGGCCGAGCGCGGCGCCTTCGACCGATGGCAGCGCCAGCTGCGGCCCTCGGGGCCGCGCCCCGGCTGGAGCGTCCACGACATCCTGTTGTGGGCCCAGCGGGAACACGATCTGAAGCCGGACGCCCACCGCCCCGACGCGGCCGCCCGCTGTCTGGCCGCCGTCGCCGGTCCCGAGGACCGGCCCGAACTCCTCGCCGCCGCCGCGTCGGCCCCCGACGCCGCCCGCGCCGCGGCGCTGCGGCACCTCGCGGAGACCGGCGACCCCGAGGTGCTCGATCTGATCGAGGCCGCCGTGACCGAGCCGGACGCCTCGCAGCTGGTCTCCCAGGCGGCCCTCTCCGCCTTCGAACGCATGCGTGGTATCGCCGCCCTCGACCGGGCCCGGGTCTGGGCCCACCGCCCCGACGCCCTCGGGGACGCGGCGGCCGCGATGCTCTCCTGCCGCGGCGGTCAGTACGACACCCCGCTCGTGCTCGCCGCCCTCCGCCGCACGGTCCGGGCCGAGGGCCCGGACGCCCAGAACCTGTGGACGCTCGTCGACGGCGCCGGACGCCTGGCGATCTCCTGCGCCGCGCCCGTCCTGCGCCATATCTACCGGGAGACGGCCTCCTCCCACCTCCGCGGCCGCGCCGCCCGCGCGCTGGCCGTCACCGATCCGTCCTTCGCGGCGGGCTTCGCGGTCGAATGCCTCTGGGACTGCGAGGAGAGCACCCGCGAAGTCGCCGCCCGCCACGCCGCCACCGCCGACGCCCGCGTCGTCGAACAGCTCCGCCGGCTGGCCGCCGACCCGGCGGAGGAGGCCGAGGTCCAGACGGCGGTCCGCAGCCGCATCGGACCCGAGACCCCGGGCTTCTGACCCCCGGCCGCCCCCGGCGTACGGCCCCGGGGGCAGGCACCTCCGAGGCGTCGGGCGCGGACACCTCCAAGGTCCCGGGCGCAGGCGACCTCGAGGTATCGGACGCAGGCAACCCTCGAGGCGTCGAGCGCGTCTTTCCGGGCGTGGGTGAAGGCCTCATCACCCTCCGTATCTCCGCTCCGCCCCGAGCAGGGCGTTCGCAGCGAAACATTCACGCCGAGTGACCGGCCGCCGATTCCAGCGGGTTCATACGGGTTTGCCGTGCTCCCTCCAGGGGCCCCTAACGGGCCCCGCGGGGTGCGACGGCCAACGCTCATGGGACGTTCCACGGCGCGAAACGTTCACGATGCCGGGGCCACCCTTCGTACGCCGACAACACCGGTATGCGTGTCGCCATCGTGACTGAATCCTTCCCACCCGACATCAACGGCGTCGCTCACTGCACGCTGCAGACCGCGGACCACCTCCACCGCCGTGGTCATCACCCCCTGGTCATCGCACCGGCGGGTCCGCCCGGAGGCCCACCGCCCGCCGCGGCCGGCGGGCCACCCGAGAGCCAAGGGGAGATGGACCGGTCGCATCCGTACCCCGTCGTCCGTATCCCGTCCCTGCCGCTGCCCGGCTATTCGCAGGTGCGGGTCGCACTGCCCAGCCGGAAGCTCGCGGCCGCGATCACCTCCCACGGCAGCGATGTCGTCCACCTCGCCAGCCCCTTCGTGCTGGGCGCGCGCGGGATGACGGCCGCGCTCCGGCTGCGGATACCCGCGGTGGCCGTGTACCAGACCGACCTGGGCTCCTACGCCCGCACCTACCTCGGCGCGGGCGAGAGCGCGGCCTGGCGCCGCATCCGCGCCGTGCACACCGCCGCCGACCGCACCCTCGCCCCCTCCACCGCCGCCGCTCGCGACCTGGACGAGCACGGCGTGCCGCGGATCCGGCTGTGGCCGCGCGGGGTCGACACCGAGCGCTTCCACCCCTCGCGCCGCGACCCGGAGCTGCGCCGCTCGCTCGCCCCCGGCGGTGAGCTGATCGTCGGATACATCGGCCGCCTCGCCCCGGAGAAGAACGTCGAGCTGCTCGCGCCGCTGAGCGAGCTCCCCGGCATCCAGGTGGTCGTGGTCGGGGACGGGCCGAGCGAACCCGCGCTGCGGGCGGCCATGCCGAGGGCCCGCTTCCTCGGCCGCCGCACCGGCGGCGACCTGGCCCGCGTCTTCGCCTCGCTGGACGTCTTCGCCCACACCGGGCCCCAGGAGACCTTCTGCCAGACCGTGCAGGAGGCCCAGGCCAGCGGCGTCCCGGTGATCGCGCCCGCGGCGGGCGGCCCGCTCGACCTCATCGACCACGGGCGCACCGGACTGCTGGTGCCGCCCGGGGACGCGACCGAGGTGACCGACGCCGTCTCGCTGCTCGCGGCCGACGCGAAGCGGCGCGCGGCGCTGGGGCACGCCGGCCGGGAGGCGGTCGAGGGCCGCACCTGGGCGGCGATCGGCGACCAGCTCATCGACCACTACACCGAGGTCCTGGCGGCCCGCACGGCGGTCGCCGCATGAGCGCCGCACGCGCGGCCGCAGGGCCGCGGTGGATGGCGAGGCGCGCGCCTGTGCGCGGCGCGGGCGGAGAAGCGAATCAAGGGGGCACGGCATGAGCCCGGTGGGAGGAGAGCGGAACATGAGCGACGCCAAGGGGCTGCGCATCGTCCGGCTGGCCAACTTCGTCACCCCCGCCTCCGGTGGCCTCCGCACCGCGCTGCGCGAGCTCGGGGCCGGGTACCAGGTGGCCGGGCACGAGGCCGTCCTGGTGGTGCCGGGCGAGCGGGTCTCGGACGAGCACACCCGGCAGGGGCGGGTGATCACGCTGCCCGGGCCGACCATCCCCGGCACCGGCGGCTACCGCGTCCTGACCGACCGGCGGCGGCTCACCCGGCTGCTCGACGGCCTCGCGCCGGACCGGCTCGAGGTGTCGGACCGCACCTCCCTCCGCTGGACGGGGGAGTGGGCGCGGCGCGCCCGCGTACCGGCCGTGATGGTCTCCCACGAGAGCGCGGACGCCGTGCTGCGCACCTGGGGTGTGCCGGACGCGTTCGCCCAGGGAGCCGCGGACCGGCTCAACCTCCGTACCGCGCGGGCGTACTCGCGGATCGTCTGCACCACCGAATGGGCGGCGCGCGAGTTCGTACGGATCGGCGCGCGCAACGTCGTACGCGCCCCGCTGGGCGTGGATCTCGGCCACTTCCACCCCTCCCACCACGACGCCGCCTTGCGGGACCACCACCGCGGTGAGGCGGCCGTGCTCATCGCCATGTGCTCGCGGCTCTCGCCCGAGAAGCGGCCGGGCCGGGCGCTCGACGCGCTCGCCGAGCTGCGGCGGCGCGGCGTCTCCGCGGCGCTCGTGGTCGCCGGGGACGGGCCGCTCCGGCCGCGCCTGGAGGCCCGCGCCCGCGCCGAGGGGCTTCCGGCCGTCTTCCTCGGCCATGTGGCGGAGCGGGCGGGGCTCGCCGCCATCCAGGCGAGCGCCGATGTCGTGCTGGCGCCGGGCCCGGCGGAGACCTTCGGCCTCGCGGCGCTGGAGGCCCTGGCCTGCGGTTCGCCCGTGGTCGTCAGCGCGCTCTCCGCGCTGCCGGACATCGTCGGTGCGGCGGGCGAGACCGCCGCCGACAACGGACCGGCCTTCGCGGACGCCGTCGAGCGCGTCCTCGGCCGCTCGGAGCCCCTGCGCCGGGCGGCGGCCCGGGCCCGGGCCGAGCGCTACGGCTGGCCCGCGGCGGTCGCCTCCTTCCTGGCCGCCCATGACGCGTCCACCGAGGGCGTCCGGTGCGCCGACGGCGGCCGGCTCCCGGCCGCCGCGCTCCCGGCCGCTCCGGCGGTCTCCGCGCCCCGGGCCGTCGGCGGTGTGCGGTGAGCGCAGCCGGCGCTCACACGGGGGACCGCGCTGGTACGGAAGCGTCTCGTACGGAGACGGCCCTGACGAGGACGGAGGGTGCGGGGCGGGACTCCACGGCCGCCCCGCACCGGACGGGCCGGACCCGGGACACGTCGCAGGGCATGCCCCAGGGCGCGGGCAACGCCATGGCGCAGGGCATCGCCCGGGTCACGGCTGAGGGCACGGCCCAAGCCCCGTCGCAGGGCACGGCCCGGGCCATGGCGCGAAGCACGGCCCAGGGCATGCCCCGGGCCACGGCTCAGGCCCCGTCGCAGGGCACGGACCCGAGCACGCCCCGGGTCACGGCGTCGGGTACGGGCAAGGCCACGCCCCGGGGCACGGCGCAGGGGACGACGCCGGGCATCGGCGATGCCGCGGAGCCGCGCAGGCTGCGGTTCGCCGCCCTCGGCGACTCGCTCACCGAGGGGCTCGGCGACCCGGCGCCCGGCGGCGGATGGCGTGGCTGGGCCGCGCTGCTGGCGGCCGCGGCAGGGCCGCACCCCGATGAGCCCGTGGAGTTCGTCAATCTGTCCCGCAGCGGGGCGCTGGCCGCCGACGTCGCCGACGAACAGCTGCCCGCCGCCCGCCGCGCCCGCCCCCACCTGGTGTCGGTCGTGGTCGGCGGGAACGACACGCTGCGCGACTCGTTCGACATCCACCGGGTCGCCGAGGCCCTTGACCGCACGATCGGCGCGCTGCGCGCCGACGGCGCCGTGGTGCTCACCGCCTGCCTGCCCGACCCCGGGCGGATGCTGGGGCTGCCGTCCGCGCTGGCGCGCCCGCTGGGCCGCCGGATGCGCGCGGTGAACACCGTGGTGCACGCGCTGTCCCAGCGCCACGAGGCGGTCCATGTGGAGCTGAGCGACCACACCTGGGTCGCCGACCGGCGGGCGTGGAGCGTGGACCGGCTGCATCCGAGCGAGCTCGGGCACCGGCTGCTGGCCAGGGAGTTCCACAGCGCCCTGCGCGCCCGTTCCATCGCGACCGGCGCCCCGCCGTCCCTGGAGCTCGACGGCCCCGCGCCCTCGCGCGCCGCCTCCGCGTGGTGGATGGCGACCCGCGGCACCCGGTGGGTCGCGGACCGCTGCACGGACCTGCTGCCCGGCCTGGTCGCGCTGGCGGCCCTGGAGTGGCGCCACCGCCTCAAGGGCACCGGACATCTGCTCGAGGACCGGGACCGGCGGGCGACGCTCGCCGCGCTCACCGCGGTGACCCGCGGCCCGGCCCCCGCCCTCCTCCCGCACCCGTCCACCACCGGCCCACTGCCCCGCCCCTCCGCCGATCCGCTCGCCCAGCGGTCCGCGCCCTCGTCCGCAGGCCCGCGCGTCCAGGTGCCCGCCTCCGCCGACCCGGTGCCCCGCCCGCCCGCCGATCCGCTCATCGCCGACCCACCGCCGTCCGCTGCGACAATGGCGGGGTGACGGGTCGCTGGGAATTCTGGATCGACCGGGGCGGAACCTTCACGGACGTCGTCGGCAAGCGTCCGGACGGCCGTCTGGTCACCCGCAAGCTGCTGTCCCACCACCCCGAGCGCTATACGGACGCCGCCGTCGCCGGGATCCGGCAGACGCTGGGGCTCGGCCCCGGCGATCCGGTCCCGGCCGACCGGATCGACGTCGTCAAGATGGGCACCACGGTCGCCACCAACGCCCTCCTGGAGCGCAAGGGTGAGCCGACCGTCCTCGTCGTCACCGAAGGGTTCCGGGACGCGCTGCGCATCGCGTACCAGAACCGCCCCCGCCTCTTCGACCGCCGGATCCTGCTCCCGGAGGCGCTGTACGACCGGGTGGTGGAGATCCCCGAGCGGGTGGACGCCCATGGCGAGGTCGTCCGCCCCCTGGACCTCGACGCCGCCGCCGAGGCGCTGCGCGCCGCCCACCGCGACGGCTTCCGCGCCGCCGCCGTCGTCCTGCTGCACGGCTACCGGCACGCCGCGCACGAACAGCGGGTCGCCGCGGTGGCCCGAGACCTCGGCTTCGCGCAGGTGAGCTGTTCGCACGAGGTCAGCCCGCTGATGAAGCTGGTGTCCCGCGGCGACACCACCGTGGTCGACGCGTATCTGTCGCCCATTCTGCGCCGCTATGTGGAGGACGTGGCCGCCGAACTGCGCGGTATCCGGCTGATGTTCATGCAGTCCAACGGAGGGCTGCGGGAGGCCGCGCACTTCCGGGGCAAGGACGCGGTGCTGTCCGGGCCCGCGGGCGGTGTGGTGGGCATGGCGCGCTCCTCCGGCGAGGCCGGACACGACCGCGTCATCGGCTTCGACATGGGCGGCACCTCGACCGATGTCTCGCACTACGCGGGCGAGTTCGAGCGGATCTTCGGCACCGAGGTCGCCGGGGTGCGGATGCGCGCCCCGATGATGAACATCCACACCGTGGCGGCGGGCGGCGGTTCGGTGCTCCACTTCGACGGCCGGCGCTACCGCGTGGGGCCGGACTCGGCCGGTGCCGTCCCCGGCCCCGCCTGCTACCGGCGCGGCGGCCCGCTGACCGTGACCGACGCCAATGTGATGCTCGGCCGGATCCACCCGGACCACTTCCCCGCGGTCTTCGGCCCGCACGCCGACCAGCCGCTGGACGCGGCGACGGTCCGGGAGCGCTTCGCCGCGCTCGCCGAGGAGATCGCGGAGGCGACCGGAGACCGGCGCGGACCGGAGGAGGTCGCGGCGGGCTTCCTGGAAATCGCGGTGCTCAACATGGCCAACGCGGTCAAGAAGATCTCCGTGCAGCGCGGCCGTGACGTCACCCGTTACGCGCTCACCAGCTTCGGCGGCGCGGGCGGCCAGCACGCCTGCGCGGTCGCCGACGCGCTCGGCATCGGCACAGTGATCGTGCCGCCGCTCGCGGGGGTGCTCTCCGCGTACGGCATCGGGGTGGCCGACGCCACCGCCATGCGCGAGCAGGCCGTCGAGGCGGAGCTGGGCGAGGAGACGCTGGCGCGGGTGCGCGAGCTGTGCGCGCGGCTGGCCGATCAGACCCGCGGCGAACTGCTCGCGGACGGGGTCCCGGAGGACACCCTGGGCACCCTCGCCCGGGTCCATCTGCGGTACGCGGGCACCGACTCCAGCATCCCCGTACCCGTAGGCTCCGCCCCCGCGATGACCGAGGACTTCGTCCGGGCGCACCGCACCCGCTACGCCTTCACCATGGACAAGCCGCTGGTCGTCGAGGCGGTGTCGGTCGAGGCGGTCGGCGCGTCCGGCCCCACCGGCGGCCATGCCGTGGAACGGCCGCCCAGGGAGGGCGAACTGGTGCCCGTGACGACCGTAAGGATGTTCTCGGAAGGGCACTGGCAGCGGACGGAGCTCTACGAACGCGACCGTATGCGCCCCTCGGACCGGGTCACCGGGCCCGCGATCGTCGCCGAGGAGGACGCCACCACCGTGGTCGACCCGGGCTGGCAGGCCACCATGGGCGAGCGCGGCCATCTGCTGCTCACCCGGGTCCGGCCGCGCCCGAGCACCACCGCGGTCGGCACCGAGGTGGACCCCGTGATGCTGGAGGTCTTCAACAGCCTCTTCATGGCCATCGCCGAACAGATGGGCGTCCGCCTGGAGCACACCGCCCACTCCGTCAACATCAAGGAGCGGCTCGACTTCTCCTGCGCCCTCTTCGACGCCGAGGGCAACCTCATCGCCAACGCCCCGCACATCCCCGTCCACTTGGGCTCCATGGGCGAGTCCATCAAGGAGGTGCTGCGGCGCAACGGGGGCGCGATGCGGCCCGGCGATGTGTACGCGATCAACGACCCGTACCACGGAGGCACCCATCTGCCGGATGTCACCGTGGTCAGCCCGGTCTTCGACGAGGCGGGGGACGAGCTGCTCTTCCTCGTGGCCTCGCGCGGCCACCACGCCGAGATCGGCGGCATCACCCCCGGCTCCATGCCCGCCTTCAGCCGCACCATCGAGGAGGAGGGCGTCCTCTTCGACAACTGGCTGCTGGTACGGGACGGGGCGCTGCGGGAGCGGGAGACCCGCGAGCTGCTGACCGGCGGGCCGTATCCGTCCCGCGCGCCGGACGCCAACCTCGCCGATCTGCGCGCCCAGATCGCCGCCAACGAGAAGGGCATCCAGGAACTGCGCCGGATGATCGGGCAGTTCGGCCTCGATGTGGTGCACGCCTATATGGGCCACGTCCAGGACAACGCCGAGGAGTCGGTGCGCCGTATCGTCGCCGGGCTGCGCGACGGCTCGTACCGCTACCAGACCGACGGCGGGGCGGTCATCCGCGTCAGCCTTACGGTGGACCGCGACGCGCGCGGCGCCGTCCTGGACTTCACCGGCACCTCGCCCCAGCGGCCGGGCAACGACAACGCGCCCAGCTCGGTGGTGATGGCGGCCGTGCTCTATGTCTTCCGCACGCTGGTCGCCGAGGACATCCCGCTCAACAGCGGCTGTCTGAAGCCCCTGGAGGTCCGCATCCCCGAGGGCTCCATGCTGGCGCCCGTCTTCCCGGCCGCCACGGTCGCCGGGAACGTCGAGACCTCCCAGGCCGTCACGGGCGCCCTGTACGCGGCCCTGGGCGTCCAGGCGGAGGGCTCCGGCACGATGAACAACGTCACCTTCGGCAATGACCGCGTCCAGTACTACGAGACGGTCGCCAGTGGCTCCGGCGCGGGGGACGGCTTCGACGGCGCCGACGCCGTACAGACCCATATGACCAACTCCCGGCTGACCGACCCCGAGGTGCTGGAGTGGCGCTACCCGGTGCGGGTGGAGAGCTTCGCGATCCGCCGGGGCAGCGGCGGCCGCGGCCGCTGGCGCGGCGGCCACGGCGTCACCCGCCGTGTCCGCTTCCTGGAGCCGATGACGGTCGCCCTCCTCACCGGCCACCGCCGGGTGGCCCCGTACGGCATGGCGGGTGGCGAACCGGGCGCGCTGGGCGCGAACCTGATCGAGCGCGCCGACGGTTCGGTGGACCGCCTGGACGGCCGCGACGCGGCGGACGTCGGGGCGGGGGACGTCCTGGTCGTCCACACCCCGGGCGGCGGCGGTTACGGCCCGCCGGAGGAGGCCGGGGACGGATTGTCGGTGGCGGATGACAGATTGGACGCATGACCGACTGGCACGACATCCACGACTGGACGGATCTGCGGGCCGTGCGCGCCGCGCTCGCCTCGGGAGCCGACCCCGACCGCATCCTCGGCGGCCATATGGCGCCGCTGCACTCAGCGGCCTGCTCGGGAAGCGCCGAGGTGCTGGCCGAACTGCTCACGGTGGCGCGGGAGGTGGACCAGCCGGACGAGGCGGGCCGCACCCCGCTGTGGCACGCGGTGCGCAACTGGGACCGCGAGAAGGCGTCGGCGCTGATCGCGGCCGGGGCCGACCCCTGGCGGCCCCGGGAGGCCGACGGGCGGTGCCCGGGCGAGCTGGCGTGGTGGACGTCGCTGGCCGACCTGGTGGCCGGGGCGCCGGGCGCCCGGGAGCCGTCCCCCGAGGAGCGGGCCGCGCAGCGGGCGGCCGATGAGCTGATCGCCGCCTTCGACGGCGAGGGTGGGGAGTATCAGGACTGGGGCTGTGTGGCGTTCGTGGCCGGGCGGAGCGTGCCGGAGGTCGTGGCCGCGCTGGGCGGAGACATCGTCGCCACCATCGGCGAGGACGAGCACGAGCACGAGGACGGCGAGGAGGACGGCGAGGCCGACTACGCGGATGTCCTGCTGGAGGAGGAGGGGCGGGTGCTGGTCGGCGCGGCGCCCGGCGGTGTGGTGCTCCAGCAGTTCGACGGGATCGCCATCCATGGCGAGGAGGTGCTGGCACCGCTCTCCCGGGGCACCGTGGCCGTCTCGGTCTTCGACCACCCCGACGCGCTCATCCACCCCTCCATAGCCCGCGACGGGGCGATGTGCTCCTCCGGGGAGGTCATGCTCGACCCGGAGCAGGGCGATCCGGAGGAGGCGTGGCGCTATCGCTTCGGGGACGGCGGGCATCCGTCCGGCTGGACGGCGCGGGCGCTGGCGATGGCCGCCGCGGTCACGGGGGTCGCGGTCGACGGCGGTCCGCGGTGGATCGGCCGGCCGGGCAGCAGCGTCATCCTGCTGCCCGAGCCGCTGCGGGACTGACGCCCCTGGAGGTGCCGGGACCGCCCCGGGGCTCAACCAGGCAGCCCGATATGAGGCATGGCGTGTTCGGATCCGTTTGCCGCCGCCACGACCGGAAACCCGAACCCTGTCAAAGCCCGCCCGACGCGCCCGCATGACTCACGGGCGCCCGCCCGCGCCCCCCGCGCGTGAGCCCGACGGCGGGTGCTTCAGCGATCGTTCACGGAAGGGGCAGCCATGGCCTGGTGGCATAACGCCGAATGCACGCACGAGGATCCGGAGCTGTTCTTCCCCGTGGGAGTGGCAGGCCCGGCGGCCCGGAAGCAGGAGGCGCTGGCCAAGGCGGTCTGTCACCGCTGTCCGGTGATCCAGGAATGCCTGGACCACGCACTGGAGAGCGGAATGACCCACGGGGTTTGGGGCGGCACCGGTGAGGAGGAGCGCCGCGCGCTGCGCCGCAAGGCCCAGCGCAGGGAGCGCGTCGGCGCACGGCGCGCCCGTTAGGCGTCCGGCACGGTCCGCCCGGCAGGCGGCCTCCAGGAGGCCCGGCCCAGCGGGGTGAACCGTACCGGAGTGCCGGGGACGGCTTGCGCCGCGGCGGCCAGACACCGTTCCGGCACGACGCCCACGACCGGGTAGCCGCCGGTCGTCGGATGGTCGGCGAGAAAGAGCACCGGCCGTCCGTCGGGCGGGACTTGGAGCGCGCCGAGCGCCATGCCCTCACTGGCCAGCTCACCGTCCCGCGCCCGCTCCAGCGAGGGGCCCTCGGTCCGCAGGCCGATCCGATTGCTCGCGGCCGAGACGCGGAAGTCCCCGGTGGAGAGGGTGCGCAGCCCCGCGGGGGTGAACCAGTCGTCACGCGGACCGAGCACCACGGGGAGCACCAGCTCGGGCGCGACGCCCCGATGCGGCACCCCGTCCACAGCGGGCACCGGCCCGCGCGGCCGCCCGAGCCGCAGCACCGCGCCGTCCGCGAGCGGCGCCGGTCCCAGACCGGAGAGCACATCCGTGGCCCGGCTGCCGAGCACCGGCTCGGCCTCGACACCGCCGTCGAACGCCACATAGCTGCGCACCCCATGGGCGGCGGCCCCGGCCTCCAGGAGCGCGCCCGACGGCACCCGTACGGCCGCGCCCCACGCGACCGGGCGGCCGTCGACCGTGACCGGGCAGGGCGCGCCGGTGACCGCGACCGTCGCCGGGCGGCGCAGCCGCACCGCACAGCCGGTGAGCGTGGTCTCCAGGGTCGCGGCCCCCTCGGAGTTGCCCACCAGGCGGTTGGCGAGCCGGTGGGCGGGCTGGTCGAGCGCCCCCGAGCGGGGCACCCCGAGATGGGCATGGCCGACGCGGCCGAGATCCTGGACGGTGGTCAGGGCTCCCGGCCGTACGACGACGAAGGCGCTGTCGGTCATGTCGCCGCCCCTTCCGGGGCCGTGCTCTCCCCTACCGGGACGAAGCGGACGCGGGTGCCGGGGGTGAACAGCGCCGCCGGTTCCCGTGCGGTGTCCCACAGCACGGCGTCCGTGGTGCCGATGAGCTGCCAGCCGCCGGGGGAGGAGCGCGGATAGACGCCCGTGTACCCGCCCGCGAGGGCCACCGAGCCGACCGGCACCCGGGTCCTGGGCGTCGCGTGGCGCGGTACGTGGAACCGCTCGGGCAGCCCCGTCAGATAGCCGAAGCCGGGCGCGAAGCCGCAGAAGGCCACCCGGAACTCGGCGCCGGAGTGGATCCGTACGGCCTCCTCGGGCGTCACCCCCCACCGCCGCGCGACCTCGTCCAGATCGGGCCCGTCGTAGCGCACGGGCACCTCGACGATCTCGCTGTCGCCGCGGTCGAGGGGCGGTATCCGCCAGCCGGGCAGCTCGGCGGCGAGCCGCCCGGGGTCGGCGAGCCCGTCAAGGAACACGCTGCGGGCGGCGGGCACGATCTCGCGCACGGCGGGCAGCCGCCGCGCGGCGGCGCGGCGCAGCAGCTCGGCGTGGAGCGCCTCGGCCGCCTCGCCGCTGTCGAGCTCGATGAGCAGCCCGTGCTCACCGACGGGCAGGGTCCGCACCGTCATGTGAACGCCGCCACGCGCACCCCCGCGGCGGCCAGCTCGGACCGCACCCGGCGGGCGAGTTCGGCGGCGCCGGGGGTGTCGCCGTGGACGCACAGCGAGCGCACGTCCACCTCGATGCGCCGTCCGTCGATCGAGGTCACCGCGCGGTCGCGGGCGAAGCCGAGGGCGCGCTCGACCACCGTGTCCGGGTCGTGGACCACGGCGCCGGGCTCGCCGCGCGGCACGAGCGTCCCGGCGGCGGTGTAGGCGCGGTCGGCGAACGCCTCGGCTATCACCGGCAGCCCGGCCGCGCGGGCCGCATCGTGCAGCCGGGACCCGGGCAGCCCCAGCACCGGCAGCGGACCTCCGGCCGCCAGCCTGACGCCCTCGACCACGGCGGCGGCCTGCGCCTCGTCGTGCACGCCGCGGTTGTAGAGCGCGCCATGAGGCTTGACGTAGTGCACCCGCGTCCCGGCGGCACGCGCGAAGATCTCCAGCGCGCCGATCTGATAGGCGATCTCGTCGGCCAGCTCCCGGGGCGGAACGTCCATGCTGCGCCGGCCGAAACCGGCCAGGTCCCGGTAGGAGACCTGGGCCCCGACGCGCACCCCGCGCTCGGCGGCCAGCTCGCACACCCGGCGCATGGTCGAGGGATCCCCGGCGTGGAAGCCGCAGGCGACATTGGCGCTGGTGACGATGGACAGCAGGGCCTCGTCGTCGGTGAGCTGCCAGCGGCCGAACCCCTCGCCGAGGTCGGCGTTGAGATCGATGGACAGGTTCGCCAAGGATGCGGTCATATCCGTCCGTTCGGGCGTGGGGGATGCGTGCGGGGTCGCGGGTGGCCGCGGATGGCACCACAAGGTAAGCGATCGTTGAACGATCCGACAAGATAGATGTTGTCCGGTGAGGGTTTCTGGGCTTGACTTCTCGCTATACGGGACGAACGAGACACCGAACAGGGGCTGATGTGGCGAAGGGGACAAAGGGCGTAAAGCGCCGTTCCGGCGAGCCGTCGGAGGAGCCGCCGGAGGAGTCGCCGGAGATGTCGGGGTCGCCGGAGGCCGCGGAGCGGGCGGAGCCGGCCGGGTACGCCCCGGCCCCCGGTCTCGCCGCCGGACTCGAGGCCGACCGGGCGCTGCTGGGCCGCACCAGCACGGCGGAGCGGGTCGCGGACATCCTGCGCGACCGCATCGCCGAGGGGTTCTTCCCGCCCGGCACCCGGCTGTCCGAGGACAGCGTCGGCGGCGCGCTCGGCGTCTCGCGCAACACCCTCCGGGAGGCGTTCCGCCTGCTGACCCATGAGCGGCTGCTGGTGCACGAGCTGAACCGCGGCGTCTTCGTCCGCGTCGTCACGGTCGACGACCTCAACGACATCTACCGCGTGCGCCGGCTCGTCGAATGCGCGGCGGTGCGCGGTCTGGGCGAGCCGCCGTACGAGGTGCGGGCGGTCGAGGCGGCGGTGCTGGCGGGCGAGCGCGCCGCGCGGGACCGGGCCTGGCAGGACCTGTCCACCGCCAATATCCGCTTCCATCAGGCGATCGTCTCCCTCGCCGAAAGCCCCCGCGCCGATGAACTCATGCGCGCGGTGCTGGCCGAACTCCGGCTGGTCTTCCACGTCATGGCCGACCCCCGCCGCTTCCACGCCCCCTATCTGGTGCGCAACCGCCAGATCCTGGAGGCGCTGCAGGGCGGCGACGCGGTGGAGGCCGAGCGGCTGCTCGCCTCCTATCTGGACGATTCCCAGGGGCAGTTGGCCGACGCCTACGGGCGGAAGATGTTCCGGCGATAGGGGTTTCCCAGCGGTAAACGATCCGGCGGGGCCGGAACAAGTTCGTTTCAGGCTCTTGTCGGATCGTTGAACGAACGCCTAGCCTCCGGTGCACCCTCCTCACGCCCCCCGTGAGGTCCTTGTGCGCGGAAGGCGAGACGCATGATCGTTCTCCTTGGCGTCCTCGTGGTGATCCTCGGATTCGCCACACGACGCAACCCGTTGCTGGTGGTGGGGGTCGCCGGCATCGCCACCGGACTGCTGGCCAAGCTCTCGCCCCAGGAGATCCTGGCGGCCTTCGGCAACGGCTTCGCCTCCAGCCGCTCGGTGACGATCTTCGTCATCACCCTGCCCGTGATCGGCCTCCTGGAGCGCCACGGCCTCCAGGAACAGGCCCGTATCCTCATCGGCCGGCTCGGCAAGCTCACCACCGGCCGGTTCCTCGCCCTCTACCTGTTGCTGCGCCAGCTCACCGCCGCTCTCGGCCTCACCAGCATCGGCGGCCCGGCCCAGAGCGTCCGGCCCATGGTCGCGCCGATGGCCGAGGGCGCCGCGGAGCGCCGCCACGGCCCGCTGCCGGAGCGGATCCGCGAGCGCGTCCGCTCGTACTCCGCGAGCGCCGACACGGTCGGGCTGTTCTTCGGCGAGGACTGCTTCCTGGCCATCGGCTCGATCCTGCTGATCACCGGGTTCGTCAACACCACGTACCACACCCACCTGGAGCCGCTTCAGCTGGCGCTGTGGGCCATCCCCACCGCCGTCTGCGCGTTCCTCATCCACGGCTTCCGGCTGCTGCGCCTGGACCGCTCACTGGACCACGACCTCGCCGCCTCCGGCGGCCGAACCGCTGCCGAGGGCAGCCGCACCGCGGAGGAAGCCAAGTGATCAAGGCGGAGTGGTTCTACTGGCTCGTCGGCGCCGTCTTCCTCGCCATGGCCGCCCAGATGGTCGTCGACCGCACCAACCCCAAGCGCCTCGGCTCGGCCGCCTTCTGGGGGCTGCTCGGCGGCTGCTTCTTCTACAGCAGCTGGGTGGTGGAGAAGAAGGCCCCGGCCGAACCGCTGGGCGTCGCCGTCCTCGCCATGGTCTGCCTGGGCGGCTTCCAGCTCACCGGGCGCGGTGTGCCGCGCACCACCACGCCCGAGCAGCGCGCCGCCTCGGCCGCCCGGCTCGGCAGCAGGCTGTTCGTCCCGGCGCTCACCATCCCGCTGGTCGCCGTCGTCTGCGCCTCGGCCGTCAAGCACTGGCACATCGGGGGCGAACCGGTCCTGGAGGCCGGCAGCGAGACCATCCTCGGCCTCGGCTTCGGCGCCATCGTCGGACTGCTGGTCGCCATGGCCGTGGTGCGCGAGCGGCGGCCCGCGGTGCCGCTGCACGCGGGCCGGAGCCTGCTGGAGTCCATGGGCTGGGCGCTGCTGCTGCCCCAGCTGCTCGCCGTGCTCGGCTCCATCTTCCAGGAGGCCGGGGTCGGCACCCAGGTCGGCAAGATCACCGAACAGGTGCTGCCGGAGGGCCAGAAGTACGTCGCCGTGGCCGTCTACTGCGTGGGAATGGCCCTGTTCACCGTCATCATGGGCAACGCGTTCGCCGCCTTCCCGGTGATGACCGCCGCCATCGGCTGGCCCGTGCTCATCGAGCAGATGCACGGGGACGCGCCCGTCGTCCTCGCCGTCGGCATGCTGGCCGGATTCTGCGGCACCCTCGTGACCCCCATGGCCGCCAACTTCAACCTGGTGCCCGCCGCCCTGCTGGAGCTCAAGGACCAGTACGGGCCCATCAAGGCGCAGATCCCCACCGCCGGGGCGCTGTTGATCTGCAACATCGCCATCATCTCGCTGTTCGCCTTCTGAAGGGGGCCGCTGCTGTGACCCGCGTGCTTCTCACCGGCTTCGAACCCTTCGCGGGCTCGGCCGTCAACCCGTCGTGGCAGGCCGTGTCCCTGGTGGCCGCCGATCCGCCGCCCGGCACCGAGGTCACGGCCGTGCAGCTCGCCTGCGTCTTCGGCACCGCCCTCGAGGAGCTGGCCGCCGCCGTGGCGGAGGCCGACCCCGACCTGGTGCTGTGCGTGGGCCAGGCGGGCGGCCGTCCCGGCGTCACCGTCGAGCGGGTCGCGATCAACGTGGACGACGCCCGCATACCCGACAACGCCGGACGCCGGCCCATCGACGAACCGGTGGTCGAGGGCGGTCCCGCCGCCTACTTCGCGTCCCTGCCCGTCAAGGCGTGTGTCGCGGCCGTCCGCGAGGCCGGGATTCCGGCCGCCGTCTCGCAGACCGCCGGAACGTTTGTGTGCAACCACGTCTTCTACGGTCTGGCCCATCTCATCGCCACCGAGCGGCCCGCCCTGCGCGGCGGCTTCGTCCACCTTCCGTACGCGCCCGAACAGGTCGTGGACGGCGCCGAGCCCGCACTGCCCGCCGCCATGGCCGCCGACGCGCTGCGGGCGATCATCGCGGCGGCCGTGAGCACCCGGACCGATCTGCGCGTCGCCGAGGGGGCCACGCATTGAACGCTGACGAGCCGGACGCGGCGAACGAGCCGGACGCGGCGAACGAGCCGGACGAGATGAACGAGCCGGACGGGACGGGGAGCGAACTCGGCCGGTACGCGGCCCGGTTCGCCGCCCTCGCCACCGCCAACGTCACCCGGGCCTACCCCAACGCCCCCGGGCATCTGCTGCGCGGACCCCAGGACCTGGTGGAGCCGCGCCGGCACCACCCCGCCTTCTACGGCTCCTACGACTGGCACTCCGCGGTCCATATGCACTGGCTGCTGGTCCGGCTGCTGCGCCGCTGCCCCGACCGCGTCCGCGCCGACGAGGTCACCGCCGTACTGGACGGGCACCTCAACGCCGGCGCCCTCGCCGCCGAGGCGGACTATCTGCGCGCCCATCCCTGGTTCGAGCGCCCCTACGGATGGGCCTGGCTGCTCGCGCTGACCGCCGAGTGCCGGAGCCTGCCGGGACCCGCGGGCGAGCGCTGGTCCGAGGCCCTGGAACCGGCCGCCGACGCCGTCTGTATGCTGCTGGGCGGATGGCTGGAACGCGCCACCTATCCGGTGCGGCACGGCGTCCACACCAACAGCGCCTTCGCCCTCGGCCTGGTCCTGGACAGCGCGGCCGCCGCGGGCGCCAAGGGCATCGTCGAGCCCGTCACCGAGGCCGTCCTCGACTGGTTCGCCGACGACCGCGACGCCCCCGTCCACTGGGAGCCCTCCGGACAGGACTTCCTCTCGCCCGCGCTCACCGAGGCCGAGGCGATGTGCCGGGTGCTGCCGGAGGAGGAGTTCGCGCGCTGGCTGGAACGCTTCCTCCCCGGTGTCGAATGGGGCGCGCCCGTCACCGTGCTCACCCCGCCCATAGTCTCCGACCCCGCCGATCCACAGATCGGTCACCTCCTCGGCCTCATCCTCAGCCGGGCCGCCGCGCTCCGCCGCCTGGCCGCCGCCCTGCCGCACGGCGATCCGCGGGCGGACGTGCTGCGGACGGCGGCCCGTGACCATCTGGCCGCCGGGCTCCCGGCCACCGTCTCCGGGGACTTCACCGGCGACCACTGGCTCGCCACCTTCGCGGCGCTCGCCCTGGACGGACCACCGGCCGGTGAGCCGTAGACTGACGGATCGGTGAGGTGCGGGGGACGCGCCGGTGTACCCGCGTGCACGCGCGGGGGACCTGGTATGCCATAGCGGGATCTCCGTGCCGTTTCGTACGTTGTCGGTGCGACCGCCTACTCTGTGCGACGTGACATCTCCACCCCCGGGGGCCGCCGCGCCCCAGCTCAACACCGCTGAAGGGGCTGCCCGGCCGGCCCCGGGCCCGGCCGCCGACGAGGGCCTGGCCCGGCGGCTGCGCGCGCTCGCCTGCACCGCGCCGCTGCACGACCTGGACGCGCGCAAGGCCAACCTCGCGGGGGAGTACGGGGTGTACGCGATGGCGGAGGTCGCCCTCGCCGCCATCGACCTCGTCACGCTCCACATGGACTTCGACACCGGCGCCGACCACGAGCAGATAGTGGCCAGGCTGCTGCCCCGGGTGGCGGCCCAGGCCCCCGGGCGCCCCGCCGCCGAGCACGACCGCGTCGCCCGCTGGGTGCTGGAGAACCTGATCAACGTCGGCAGCGTGGACCGCGGCTTCCGCGCCGTTTACGGCACGTTCGGGCCCGATGGGGTGTATGTCCGCAGGGACTACGACTTCAAGCTGATCGAGGAGGTGCCGGGGCCCGGCGGCAGCGTCTATCTGCGCACCACCGACGAGGCGGTCAACGTCCTGGTCGGCGCCCTCGACACGGACGTCACCAGCGCGCAGATCGCCGCCGAGGTCAAGCTGGAGGTCCTCATCAGCCGGGGCCGCCTCGCCGATGCCCAACTCGCCGCCGAGCAGGCCCGCTACCGCACCGTGCAGTACTCGGAGACGCTGCGCCGCACCCTCGACGCCACCCGGCGCAACGTCCGCGCCGTCGACTGGCTGAGCACCGTCCCCGAGCTGATCAGCGAGGCGCTCGACCACGTCGCCGACCGCTACCGCCACGAGAACGCGATCCTCACCAACATCCGCAAGGCGCGCGACGAGGCCGAGGGCGCCGAGCACAAGCGGCGCGCCGCCGAGCTCGTCGACATCGTCAAGGACTGCATCCGGCGCCACACCCAGCTGCAGTCCCGGCTGCTGGAGGCCGGGCCGCTGTTCCGCGCCGAGCAGGACCGCCAAGCCTTCGCGCCCCCGGCCCCGCGCTCCGGATACGACCTGTACGGACAGCTGCTGGCCCCCGTCCTCCCGCTGCCGCTGGAGCGCGCGGGCCGGGTCACCGACGCGTTCTTCGCCCGTGGCACGGGGCTGCGCACCCCGACCTCGGTGCGGATGAGCGACCTGGTCGAGATGTTGCTCACCCCGCCCGTGGAGCGGGAGCACCTCGGCGCCGAGATGCCCGAGCCCGATCTCATCGCCACCCCCGACGACAGCCGCTTCAGCGAGGAGCAGCTGGCGGTGGCCATGGAACTGCTCGAACTGCCCGCGGACGCTCCCCGACGGCTGTCCGGGCTGCTCGCCGACGCCCGCCGCCGCGACCCCGATCTGCCCTATCTGATCGCCCTCCTCGCCGTCCACGCCGCCAGCCCCCCGGTCGGCACCGCCTACCGCCAGGGCGAGCAGCGGCTGCTGTTCGCCGTGGACGACGGCACCGAGCTGGACGACCCCGAATTCGGCGGCGCCGACCTGATAGTGGGCACCGCCCTGCTGGACGCGGCCGGTATGGCGGCCGACCGCGCGGAGGTGGCGTGATGGCCGCGACCGATGAGTACGCCGCGTGCGAGGAGGTTCAGCCGTGACCGAGTACGACATCGACGAGATGACACCGCCGGACGCGGCCCCCGCCCCGGCGGCGGCCGGGCTGACGCCCGCCGACGCGGCCGACGCCGCGCGGCTGGTGGCCTTCGGGCTCCAGCCCAAGCTGCTGCCCGCGCGGGACGTCGAATACGCCGAGCTGCTGCGCCGCCACCGCGACGAACCGGCGTTCGCGCGCCTCACCGACGCCGTCGCCGCCGGGCTCGGGCTCATCGTGCTGGAGGTGTCGACCCGCGCCGGAATGGCGGTGACCGCCGCCGAGGACTCCGTCTTCGCCGTCCGCATGGGCGACTACGCCCGCCGCGCCGCCACCGACTCCGCCGACCGGTTCCTGCACGGCCTCGCCCATCTCGCCGTCGCCGCCCTGGCGTTCCCCCGCCCCGAGGACCTCGCCGACGACGGCTATATCGGCCGCGTCACCGTCAACGGCGTCGACGCCTTCGTCCGCCAGGCGTGCCGGCGGCTGGAGGAGCGCGCCGAGGAGCAGGGGGAGAACACCGACCCCGCCACCGGTGCGCCCGGGCTGGAGTCCGCCTGGCGGGTCTACGCCCGGCGCAGCGCGACCGGCGCCACCAAGGACGCGCGCAGGCTCGCCGGCTCCACCACCGGCATCGTCGGCAAGGCCGTCGCCTTCCTGGTCGACTCCGGCTTCCTCCAGCGCACCGGGGACGAATCCGGCGGCACCTACCGCACGACCGCCCGCTACCAGCTCCAGGTGCGCGACATGGCGGCGTCCGCCGCCATGGCCGAGCTGCTGGAGCTCGGCGTCGTCCCCGTCAGCGACGGCAGCGCCACCCTGCTGCCCCCCGACCAGGGCGACGACCTCGACCTGGTGGCCGACGCCGGTCTCCCCTTCCACTCCTGAACCCCGAAACCACCTCACCCTCCCGACAACGAGAGTCCGCCGCCATGTACGAGCTGTCCCGGATCCGCCTCTACTCCATCGGGCCGGCCGGTGCGCGGTACGCCGACACCGTGCTGGACCTGCGCGGAGTCGGCGAGCCGGTGCCCAGCCCCGCGCCCACCCAGGCGGAGTTCTTCGAGGAGGAGCCGGTCGGCCCGCCGCGCCGCCCCGCCCCCGCCGGGGTGCTCTTCCTGGAGAACGGCGGCGGCAAGTCCGTCCTGCTCAAGCTGATCTTCTCGGTGATGCTGCCCGGCCATCGCAACACCCTGGGCGGCGCCAGCTCCGGTGTGCTGCGCAAGTTCCTGCTCGCCGACGACTGCGGGCATGTCGCGCTGGAGTGGCAGCACACCGTCACCGGTGAGACCGTCGTCGTCGGCAAGGTCAGCGAATGGCGCGGCCGTCAGGTCTCCAACGACCCGCGGAAGTTCGCCGAGGCGTGGTACTCCTTCCGGCCCGGCCCCGGAATGAGCCTGGACTCGCTGCCGGTCGCCGAGTCCGCGGCGGTGCGGCCCGCCGTCGAGGGCGCCTCCACCGCACGCGGCCGCCGCCGCACCATGAAGGGCTTCCGTGACGCCCTTACGGAGGCCGGCAAGGCGTACCCGCATCTGGACGTGGTCTGGGTGGAGATCCACGAGCGCTGGAACGAACACCTCGGCGAGCTCGGCCTCGACCCCGAACTCTTCCGCTACCAGCGGGAGATGAACGCCGACGAGGGCGAGGCCGCCGGGCTCTTCGCGGTCAAGAACGACTCCGACTTCACCGACCTGCTGCTGCGCGCCGTCACCGACACCCGCGACACCGACGGGCTCGCCGACCTCGTCCACGGCTTCGCCCACAAGCTGGGCCGCCGCGCCGAGCTGACCGCCGAGCGCGACTTCACCGCCGGTTCGCTCGATCTGCTCCAGCGCATCGCGGACGCCGCGGAGCGGCGTGAGCAGGCGCGCGGGGTGCACGCGGGCGCCGAGCGCCGCACCCGTACGCTCGCCCGGCGGCTGTCCGCGCGCGGCGCGGAGGAGCGGGCGCGTGCCGCCGAGCTCGCGGAGCGGGTCGCCTCCGCCGCCGAGGCCGTCACCGAAGCCGAGGGAGCGCGCGGCCGCAGCGATCTCGTCGCCGCCGAACTCGCCTACCGGCACGCCTCCTTGGCGCTCGCCGCCGCCGAGAAGGGCGCCGCCGCGCAGCGCCGCGAGCTCAACGACGCCCGCACCCTGCACTCCGCCTGGCAGGCCGCCGAGACGGTGCTGCGCCACCGCGCCGCCGCCGACCGCTCCGCGCGCGTGGCCGCCGCCATCCGCGAGGCCGAGCGGGACGCGGCCCCCGCGCTCGCCGCCCGCGCCAAGGCCGCCGCCGACCTCGTCCGCGCCCTGCACGCGGCCGCGGAGGACGGCGAGCGGGTCGCCAACGAGGAGGAGGAGCGCTCCGCCGCCCTCCAGGAGGCGGGCGAGACCGCCCACCGCGACGCCACCTCGGCCGCCACGGCGGCCCAGCGCGCCCGCAGCGACGCCGAGCACCTGCGCCAGCGGCTCGCCGAGGTCGAGCAGGAGACCGCCGAGGCCGTCCGCGCCGGATGGCTCGACGACTCCGCCCCCGACGCCGACCCGGCCCGCGCCGCGCTCGCCGCGAGCGACGCCGAGAAGACCACGGTCGCCGCCTTCGACGAGGCCCGCGAGACCGCCCGGCGCACCGCCGACCACGCGAAGTCGGCGGCCGCCGAGGAGGCCCGCGCCGAACTGGCCGCGGCCCGGGCGGTGGACGCGGCGCGGGCCGCGGAGGCCGCGTACGACGCGGAGCGGCGCGCCGCGGAGGCGCTGGGCGCGGAGCAGCGCCTGGTCGAACTGCTGGGCCTGCCACAGCCCCCTGCCGCCGTCCCCGCCCCGCGCGGCACCACCAGCCGCCCGTCACCGGCGGACGCGCGCGCGGCGCGCGGGGTGACGGTACGCATTCCGGACGCGGACGCGGACGCGGACGGCGTGGGCCGCCGAGGCGCCCGCGCCCTGCCGACCGACTCCGACCGGGCCGGGTGGATCACGGTCCACGTGGACGAGGAGGACGCGGACGACGTCGGCCTCTCCCAACTCCCCGCCGCCTTCCGCGCGGACCCCTCCGCCCACCCGATTCCCCTGGACGACGCTCCCGCCCCCTCGGACCACTCCTACGCCCCCGAGGAGCCCCCCACCGACACCCGCGCACGCCTCGGGGGAGGGGACTCCGCCGGGATGGGCGCCGCCCCCGGCCCGGCGGCCCGGTCGACGGACGCCGTCGCGGACGCGGAAGGCGATGCCGCGGCTGCGGGCGACCGGCTCCCAGGCACCGGACCGACGCCCGGTGACGGCGTTTCCGCCTCCTGCGCGGTCGGTGAGCCGTGCCCGGCGGGCGCGGCTGTGGGCCGGGTCGAGGAGGGCGACGGGGCGAGGGCTGGTGGCATGCGGGGCGCCGCCCCGGCGCGTCATACGGACGAGGGCGCCGCCCCGGGCTCAGCGGCCCGGTCGACGGATGCCGTCGCGGGCACGGAGGGCGCCCCCGCCGTGGCGGGCGACAGCCTCTCGGCCACCGGCCCGGTGGGCGAGGCAGGTCCCGTGGAGCGCATGGAGCGCGACGCCCCCTCCATGGGCGACCGCCGGCTGGACACCGGTCGGGTCGGCGAGGTGGGGGACACCGCTCTCGTCGGTGGTGAGGCGGAAGAGACGCGCCCCGCTCGGCACGGAGCGGCCTCCGTCGAGGACGCGGGGGCGGGTCGGGGGGAGGCTCGGCGGCGCCGTCCGCTCGCGGCGGAGTCGCGCCCCGGGGGGCGGGTGACGGTGCGGCTCGACGAGGTCGAGGGCGCTCCCTCGGGCGATGACGGCCCGCGCGCTGAGGGCCCCCGTGGCGGTGCGCGGGTGGTGGCGGCTGAATCCCGGCCGCCCGGGGAGGTGTCGGCTCGGGTCGGGGACGGTGACGGCGGTCAGGCGGGGACGGACGGCGCCGCCGGTGCCGCCCACGGCGGTCAGGTCGAGACCGCGGCCGCTCCCGGCACCGCCAACGTCGCCCAGGCGGCCTCGTCGGGCGGCGGCCCGCGCCCGGGGGGCCCCCGTGGCGGTGCGCGGGTGGTGGCGGCTGAATCCCGGCCGCCCGGGGAGGTGTCGGCTCGGGTCGGGGACGGTGACGGCGGTCAGGCGGGGACGGACGGCGCCGCCGGTGCCGCCCACGGCGGTCAGGTCGAGACCGCGGCCGCTCCCGGCACCGCCAACGTCGCCCAGGCGGCCTCGTCGGGCGGCGGCCCGCGCCCGGGCGGCCCCCGTGGCGGTGCGCGGGTGGTGGCGGCTGAATCCCGGCCGCCCGGGGAGGTGTCGGCTCGGGTCGGGGACGGTGACGGCGGTCAGGCGGGGACGGACGGCGCTCCCGGTGCCGCCCACGGCGGTCGGGCCGAGGCAGACGCCGCCCCTGACACCACCAATGTGCCTCGCGGCGCCGTCGACAGCGCTGATGTCACCGACACCGACGACTCCGATTGCTGGGCTCCCGAACCCGGTGGCGAACCCGGTCGCGACCGTAGCGGCCGCGCCAGGCCCGCCCCACGCCCCCTCGGCGAGGGGCCGCTCACCGCCGAGGAGCTGGACCGTAACGCCGAGGCGCTGCGGGAGCTGCTCGAGGAGAGCGTGGGCACCGCCGAGCGGCAGTTGTTCGAGTTGCGGACCGCTGCCGCCGAGGACGCGCGGATCCTGGGGGCGCTCGGTGACGGGGGGCTGTTGCCGCCCAGTGCCGATGTGCTGGCGGCCGTCGAGTTCCTGGGGGAGCACGGCATCCCCGCGCTCCCCGGCTGGCGGTATCTGGCCCAGGCCGTGGACCCCGTCGACCACGCCGCCGTGCTCGCGGCCCGCCCCGAGTTGGTGGACGGTGTCGTCATCACCGACCCCGGCACCCACGCCCGCGCCCGTGAGGTGCTGGGCCAGGCGTCGCTGCTGCCGCGGTCCGCCGTGGCCGTCGGGACGTCGGCCGCGCTGCTCGCGCCGACGCCCGCGCCCGGCGCCGAGGACAGCGGGGTCTTCCTCGTGCCGCCGAACCCGGCGATGCACGACGAGCGCGCCGCCGACGACGAGCGGCGCGAGCTGCGGGCCCGCGCCACCGCGCGGGACGAGGAGATCAGGGCGCTCGCCGCCCGGCTGGCCGGGGACCGGGCGCTGTCCGCGCGGCTCGCCTCCTGGCGCACCGGCTGCCCGCCCGGACGGCTCGCGGAGCTCGCGGCCGCGGCCGAGACCGCCCGGGAGACCGCCGACACCGCGCAGAGCGACCTCGTGGAGGCGCGCACGGCACGGGCCGAGGCAGACGAGGCCGCCACCGAGGCCGCCCGCGTCCGGGACGAGCGCCAGGAGGCGGCGCAGCGGGCCCGCCGGGTGGCGGACGCGCTGGCCGGGCTGGCGTACCGGCTGCGGGAGCGCGCCACCTGGCAGACCCGGCTGCGCGAACTGGCCGAGGAGGCCGTCGAGTACGAGGAGCGCGCCGCGGGCTGCGTGGACCGGGCCCGCGCCGCCGACGAGGACCGGCGCGCCGCCCAGCGCGCGGCCGACGACGCGCGCCGTACCGCCCGCGCCCTGCGCGCCGAGCGCGCGGAGATCGCGGGCGCCCCCGACGACCTCGGCGAGGACACCGAGCCGCCCTCCGCCTCGCTGCCCGCGCTCCGCGAGGCGTACCGCGCCGCCTCCCAGGTCTACGAGAAGGTCGGCGTCGGCGCCGACCTCCGCGCCGAACAGGCCCGCGCCGAAAGCGACGAGAGCGCGGCCCTGGCCTCCCTCGACCGTCTCACCAACAAGGTCCGCACCCGCGCCGCCCAGCTCCTGGAGGGCACCGACGGCGCCGACGGCCCCTCCCGGCAGGCCGCCGCCGCCCGCGCCGAATCGCTCGTCCAGATGCTGGAGAGCCGCGCGTCCGCGGCGAGCGAGCAGTTGGGCCGGCTGCGCGGCGAGGCGGAGCGGCTCGCCCCCGCCGACGGCGACGCCCACACCGAGCTGCCGGAGGAGATGGTCCCGGCCGACGCCGAGCAGGCGAAGGAGCTGCTGCGCACCGCCAACGGCGAACTGGCCGCCCGTACAGACGCCCTGGACACCGCCCGCACCGCCCACGCCGACCTGGTGCGCGCCCACCGCGCCGCCGAGGACGCGGCGGGCGGCTTCGACGAGACCGCCGCCCTGCTGCGGGATCTGCTGCGGGACGGCCCCGGTGCGGAGGACGACGGCGAGCGGCCCGAGCCGTACGCCGGCGGTCTCGCCGAGGCCCGTCAGGCCGCCGCCGAGGCCCGCCGCTCACTGCGCGGCTGCGCCGCCGACCTGTCGGCGGCCGAGTCCTCGGTGCGGGAGGCGAGCGACGTCCTCGTACGGCACGCCAACTCCACCCGCTACGAGCAGGTGCGCACCCCCGCCCGCCAGCAGATCCGGGAGCTCCCCGCGGCCGCGCTGCCCGAGCACGCCGCCGCCTGGGCCGAGGCGTTCGCGCCCCGGCTGCGCGTGCTCACCGACGAGCTGGAGCAGCTGGAGCGCAACCGCGACTCGATCGTGGACCGGCTGCGCGGCCTGGTCGAGTCCTGCCTGGCCACGCTGCGTTCGGCGCAGCGGCTCTCCCGGCTCCCGGAGGGGCTTGGTGAGTGGTCGGGCCAGGAGTTCCTGCGGATCCGCTTCGAGGACCCCGATCAGGCCACGCTCACCGAGCGGCTCGGCGAGGTCATCGACGAGGCGACCCGCTCCGCCGTCCGGAAGAACTCCGATCTGCGCCGGGACGGGATGTCACTGCTGCTGCGCGGGGTCCATGCCGCGCTCCAGCCGCGCGGCGTGGCCGTGGAGATCCTCAAGCCGGACGCGGTGCTGCGGGCCGAGCGGGTGCCGGTGGGGCAGATGGGCGATGTGTTCTCCGGCGGCCAGCTGCTGACCGCCGCCATCGCGCTGTACTGCACGATGGCGGCCCTGCGCAGCAACGACCGGGGCCGCGACAAGCACCGCCACGCGGGCACCCTCTTCCTCGACAACCCCATCGGCCGCGCCAACGCCACCTATCTGCTGGAGCTCCAGCGGGCGGTCGCGGACGCGCTGGGGGTGCAGCTGCTCTATACGACGGGGCTGTTCGACACCACGGCGCTGGCCGAGTTCCCGCTGGTGATCCGGTTGCGCAATGACGCGGACCTGCGGGCCGGGCTGAAGTACATCAGCGTCGAGGAGCATCTGCGGCCGGGCCTTCCGGTCCGGGAGCCGGAGGAGGAGCAGCAGGTCCACGGCCAGATCACCGCCACCCGGATGTACCGCCGCCCCGAGGCGGACGCGGAGGCGCCCGCCGGGGCCGCGGACCGGCCGTGAGCGCGGTGGCGGTCCCTACCGGCCATGAGCCCCGGCGGGTCATCCCGGACCGGTGTTCACCGTCTGGGTGATGGACGCCGAGGAGGCCGCGTAGTTGACGTCGCCGTTGTAGCTGGCGGTGACGGTGTGCGGCCCCTTCTGCAGCGGGTTGAACGTCGCGGAGGCGGTGCCGTTCACCAGTGTCACCACCTGGGGGGTGCGCTCGGTGATGGCCAGGGTGACGGTCCCGGTGGGCGTTCCCGCGCCGGGGGCGACGGGGGACACGGTCGCGGTGACCGTCACCGGATCGCTCACCAAGGAGGGGTTCGGGGAGGAGCTCACGGAGGTCGTTGTCGCCGCCGTCCCCACCGTCTGGGTGTCGGTGCCGCTGGAGGTGGCGAAGTCCGCGGTCCCGTTGTAGGCGGCCGTGATGGTGAACGGGCTCCCGGTGGTGGCCGTGTAGGTGTGGGTGACGGTCGCGATGCCGCCGGACAGGGTGCCCACGGCGGTGTTGGTGCCGTCGCCGAAGGAGAAGGTGACCGCTCCGGCCGGGGTGCCGGACGCGGACGAGACCGTCGCCCTGACGGTCACCGGCTGGCCCACCACCGAGGGGTCGGGGGTCGAGACCACCGTGGTGGTGGTCGCGACCTTGGCGTTGAGGGTCTGGGTGTCGGTGCCGCTGGACGCGTTGAAGTTGGTGTCCCCGTTGTAGGTGGCCGTGATGGAGAAGGGGCTGCCCGTCCTGGTGGTGTAGGTGTGGGTGACGGTCGCGACGCCGCCGGAGAGGGACACGGTGCTGTTGCCCGTACCGTCGCCGAAGCTGAAGGTCACGGTGCCGGTCGGGGTTCCGGCGCCGGGGGAGAGGGATCCCACGGTGGCGGTGACGGTCACCGACTGCCCGGTCGCCGAGGGGTCCGGCGCGGAGACCACGGTCGTGGTGGTGGCCGCCCGGCCCACGGTCTGGCTGTCGGTGCCGGTGGAGGCCGTGTAGTTGGTGTCCCCGTTGTAGGTGGCGGTGACGGTGTAGGGGCTGCCGGTCCTGGTGGTGTAGGCGTGGGTGGTGGTGGCCGTGCCGCCGGACAGGGGCGTGGTGACGGCCGGTGCGCCGTCTCCGAAGTCGAAGGTGACCGTCCCGGTCGGAATTCCGGCGCCGGGCGGGACCGGTGCCACGGTGGCGGTGAGCGTGACGGTCTGCCCGGTGACGCTGGGGTCGGGCGTGGAGGCGACGGCCGTCGTCGTGGCCGCCTTGTTGACCGTCTGGGTGTCGGTGCCGGTGGACGAGGCGTAGCCGCTGCTCCCGTTGTAGGTGGCGGTGACGGTGTACGGGCTGCCCGAGGTCCCCGCGTAGGCGTGGGTCACGGTGGCCACGCCGCCGGTGACCGGCGCCGTGGCGGCCGGTGTGCCGTCCCCGAAGGAGAAGGTGACGGTGCCGGTCGGGGTTCCCGCGCCCGGGGCGAGCGTGGTGACGGTGGCGGTGAGGGTCACGGTCTGGCCGGTGACGGTGGGGTCGGGGGTGGAGGCGACGGTCGTGGTGGTGGCCGCCCGGCCCACGGTCTGGGTGTCGGTGCCGGTGGAGGGCGCGAAGCCGGTGCCGCCGTTGTAGGTGGCGGTGACCGTGAAGGGGCTGCCCGCGGCGCCGGCGTACGCGTGGGTGGCGGTGGCCGTGCCACCGGTCAGCGGCGCGGTGATGGCCGGGGTGCCATCGCCGGGGTCGAAGGTGACGGTGCCGGTGGGCGTTCCGGCGCCCGGGGCGAGCGTGGTGACGGTGGCGGTGAGGGTCACGGTCTGGCCGGTGACGGTGGGGTCGGGGGTGGAGGCGACGGTCGTGGTGGTGGCCGCCCGGCCCACGGTCTGGGTGTCGGTGCCGGTGGAGGGCGCGAAGCCGGTGCCGCCGTTGTAGGTGGCGGTGACCGTGAAGGGGCTGCCCGCGGCGCCGGCGTACGCGTGGGTGGCGGTGGCCGTGCCACCGGTCAGCGGCGCGGTGATGGCCGGGGTGCCATCGCCGGGGTCGAAGGTGACGGTGCCGGTGGGCGTTCCGNAGGAGAAGGTGACGGTGCCGGTCGGGGTTCCCGCGCCCGGGGCGAGCGTGGTGACGGTGGCGGTGAGGGTCACGGTCTGGCCGGTGACGGTGGGGTCGGGGGTGGAGGCGACGGTCGTGGTGGTGGCCGCCCGGCCCACGGTCTGGGTGTCGGTGCCGGTGGAGGGCGCGAAGCCGGTGCCGCCGTTGTAGGTGGCGGTGACCGTGAAGGGGCTGCCCGCGGCGCCGGCGTACGCGTGGGTGGCGGTGGCCGTGCCACCGGTCAGCGGCGCGGTGATGGCCGGGGTGCCATCGCCGGGGTCGAAGGTGACGGTGCCGGTGGGCGTTCCGGCGCCCGGGGCGAGCGTGGTGACGGTGGCGGTGAGGGTCACGGTCTGGCCGGTGACGGTGGGGTCGGGTGAGGAGGACACCGCCGTCGTGGTGGCCGCCCTGTTGACCGTGTGCACATCGGTGCCGCTGGACGCCGTGTAGTCGGCGTCCCCGTTGTAGATGGCCGTGATGGTGTACGGGCTGCCGGAGGCCCCCGCGTAGGAGTGGGTGACGGACGTGAGGCCGTCGGCGAGCGGTGCGGTGGCGGTCGGCGTGCGGTCGCCGAAGTCGAAGGTGACCGTCCCGGTCGGCACCCCGGCCCCCGGGGCGATCGGCGCCACCGTCGCGGTGAGGGTGACGGGCTGACCGCTGACCGTGGGATCCGGCGAGGAGACCACCGCCGTCGTGGTGGCCGCCCGGTTCACGGCCTGGGCGTCGGTGCCGCTGGACGGGAGGAAGCTGGGGGCACCGTCGTAGGTGGCGGTCACCGTGAAGCCGTCGGCGCTCGTATAGGTGTGGCTGATCGTGGCCACCCCACTGGCCAGCGGCGCCGAGGCGACCGGAGAGCCGTCGCCGAAGTCGAAGGTGACCGTCCCGGTCGGCACCCCCGCCCCCGGGGCTACGGGGGCCACGGTCGCCATGAGGGCCACCGGCTGCCCGACCACGGAGGGATCGGGCGCGGAGGCCACCGTCGTGGTCGTGGAGGCGGGGACGACCGTCTGGGTGTCGGTGCCCGCGGACGAGCTGAAGTTGACGTCCCCGCTGTAGGTGGCGGTGACCGTGTGCGGGCTGCCCACCGCGGTCGTGTAGGCGTGGACCACGGTCGCCACCCCGGCGGAGAGCGACGCCGTGGCGGTCGCCGTGCCGTCGCCGAAGTCGAAGGTCACCGTGCCGGTGGGCACCCCGGCACCGGGCGGGGTCGGGGCCACGGTCGCGGTGAAGGTCACCGCCCGGCCGGTCACCGAGGGGTCCGGGGAGGAGGTCACGGTGGTCGATGTGGTGGCGGCGCTCACCAGCACCGTATGGGTCCTGGTGGCGGTGGAGGGCGCGAAGTCGGCGTCGCCGCTGTAGGTGGCGGTGACCGTGAAGGGGCTGCCGACCGAGGTCGCGTAGGGGTGGACCACGGTGGCCACCCTGCCGCTGACCGGTGCGGTGGCGGTCGGCGTGCCGTCGCCGAAGTCGAAGGTGACCGTGCCGGTCGGGCTGCCCGCCCCCGGGACCGCGGCGGAGACCCTGGCGGTGAAGGTGACCTGCTCACCGGCCACGGACGGGTCCGGAGAGGTGACCAGGGCGGTGGCCGAGTCCGCCTGACCGACCGTCTGCGTACCGGTTCCGGTGGAGGCGGTGAAGTCGGCGTCGCCGCCGTAGGAGACGGTGATGGTGTACGGGCTGCCGGAGGTGCTCGCGTAGGCGTGGGTGATGCTCGCCGAGCCCTGGACGAGCGGCGCGGTGACGGCCGGGCTGCCGTCGCCGGGGTCGAAGGTGACGGTGCCGGTGGGGATTCCGTCCCCCGGTACGGCCGGTGCGACGGTGGCGGCGATGGTCACCGCCTGGCCGGCCACCGAGGGGTCGGGGCTCGAGGTCACCGTGGTGTCGGTCGCGGCAGGGTGCACGGTCTGGGTGGCGGTGCCGGTGGACGCGGTGAAGTCGGCGTCGCCGCCGTAGTCCGCCGTGATGGTGTACGGACTGTCGAACGCGATCGGATAGGCGTGGGTGATGGTCGCCACCCCGCCGCTGACCGGCGCCGTGACGGCCCCCGTCCCGTCGCCGAAGTCGAAGGTGACCGTGCCGGTGGGGGTTCCGGCTCCCGGCGCGACGGCCGCGATGGTGGCGGTGACGGTCACCGGCTGGCCGGTGACCGACGGATTCGGCGACGAGCCGACCGTCGTCGTCGACAACGCCCGCTCGACGAGGTGCCTTTCCGTGTTCACCGAGCCGATGAAGTGGGCGTCCCCGCCGTAGGTGGCGGTGACCGTGTACGGGCTGCCCGCCGCGGTGGCGTATGTGTGCCCGGCCGTGGCCACACCGTCCGCCACCGGGACGTCCACCGTCGGGGTGCCGTCGCCGAAGTCGTAGGTCACCGTGCCCGTGGGCGCGCCCGCGCCCGGTGCGACCGGCGCCACCCTCGCGGAGAACGTCACCGGCTGGCCGGTGACCGACGGATCCGGCAGGTCGCCGATGGCGGTGGTGGTCGAGGCGCGGCCCACGGTGTGGTTGTCGGTGCCGAGGGACGTCAGGAAGTCCGCGTCGCCGTGGTAGGTGGCGGTGATGGTGTACGGACTGCCGCCGGCGTCGGTGTAGGCGTGGATGACGGTGGCCACGCCCCCGGTCATGGGCGCGGTGACGGGGGCCGTGCCGTCGCCGGGGTCGAAGGTGACGGTTCCGGTGGGGGTTCCGGCTCCCGGGGAGACGGCCGAGACGGTGGCGGTGAGGGTCACCGGCCGGCCCGTCACCGAGGGATCGGGAGAGGAGGCCACATCGGTGTGGGTGGCGGCCGGGGCGACGGTGTGGGTGTCGGTGCCGGTGGAGGCGGTGAAGTCGGCGTCGCCGCCGTAGTCCGCCGTGAGGGTGTACGGGCTGCCCGAGGTGTCGGCCCAGGCGTGGGTGACCGTGGCCACCCCGGCCGTGACCGGCGCGGTGGCGGGGGCCGTGCCGTCGCCGAAGCCGAAGGTGACCGTGCCGGTGGGGGTGCCCGCCCCCGGGGAGACCGCCGTGACGGTGGCGGTGACGGTCACCGGCTGGCCCGCCACCGACGGATCCGGTGCCGAGACCACCGCCGTCGCGGTGAGGGCCCGGCCGACCGAGTGGGTGACGAGGTCGCCGGAGCCCGTGAAGTCGGGGTCGCCCCCGTACGTGGCGGTGACGGGGTACGGACTGCCCGCCGCGGTCGTATAGGCGTGCACGGCCGTCGCCAGGCCGTCGACGACCGGGGCCGCGGCCGGGGTGGTGCCGTCGCCGAAGTCGAACGTCACCGTCCCCGACGGCGAGCCCCCGCCCGGTGCCACGGGCGCCACGGTCGCCGCGAAGGTGACCGGCCGGCCCACCACGGACGGCTCCGGCGCGGAGCTCACCGTGGTGGTCGTCGCGGACCGGAGGACGGTTTGCGGCTCGGTGTCCACCGAGGACCGGAAGTCGTCGCCGCCGCCGTACGTCGCGGTGATCGTGTAGGGGCTGCCGAGGCTGCTCGCGTACGCGTGCGGGAGGATGGCCGCCCCTCCGGCCAGGGGCACATCGACCGCCTGGGTGCCGTCGCCGAAGTCGAAGGTGACCGTGCCGGACGGCACCCCGGCCCCCGGCGGCACCGGCGCGACCGTCGCCGTGACGGTCAACTCCTCGCCCACCACCGACGGATCGGGATCGGCGGTCACCGTGGTGGTGGTCGAGGCCGGATGGACGGTGTGGGTGTCGGTGGCGGTGGAGGGCGCGAAGTCGCCGTCGTCGCCGTAGGTGGCGCTGAGGGTGTACGGGCTGGCGGAGGTCTCCGTGTAGGCATGGGTCACCGTCGCCACTCCGGCCACGCTGGGGGCGGTGACCGCCTGGGTGCCGTCGCCGAAGTCGAAGGTGACGGTGCCGTTGGTGGTGCCCGAACCCGGGGCGACGACCGCCACGTTGGCGGTGACGGTCACGGGCTGGCCGACCTCGGTCGGGTCCGGCGAGGAGAAGAGGGCGGTGGAGGTGGCCGCCGGGTCCACGGTCTGGGTGAGGGTGCCCGTGGATCCGGTGAAGCTCGCGTCCCCGCTGTAGGTGGCGGTGACGGCGTACGGGCTGCCCGCGGTGTGCGGGTAGGCGTGGACGGCGATCGCCGTCCCGGCGGTGAGGGGCGCCCGGACCGGCGGGCTGCCGTCGCCGAAGTCGAAGGTCACCGTGGAGGTCGGGGTCCCCGCGCCCGCCTGGCCCGACGCCACGGTCGCGGTGAAGGTGACCGGCTCGCCCGTCACGGACGGATTCGGCGTGGAGCTCACCGTCGTGGACGACGGGGCCGGGGTGACCGGCTGGATGTCCAGCCCGGCCGACCCGGTGAAGTCCTCGTCCCCGCTGTAGACCGCGGTGATGGTGTACGGGCTGCCCGCGGTGGAGGCGTAGGCATGGCTGGTCGTCGCCGTGTCGCCGGTCAGCGGGACGGTGACGGTCGGGGCGTCGTCGCCGAAGTGGAACGTCACGGTCCCGGTGGCGGTGCCCACGGCGGGCGGGAGGACCGCCACGGTCGCGGAGACGGTCACCGCCTCGCCGACGACGGACGGGTCCGGGGCGGAGGTCACCGTGGTCGCGGTGGCGGAGACGTCCATCTCCACCTGCTGGACGGCGGTGCCGGTGGAGGCGGCGAAGTTGTCGTCACCGCCGTAGGCGGCGGTGATGGTGTACGGGCTGCCGGCGGTCGAGGTGTAGGCGTGCGCCGTCGTGGCCACACCGTTCGCGACCGGCACGGTGGCGGCCGTGGCGCCGTCGCCGAAGTCGAAGGTCACGGTGCCGGTCGGCGCGCCCGCGCCGGGCGGCACCGGCGCCACCCGCGCGATCAGCGTCACGGTCTGGCCCACGGCCGACGGAGTCGGCGACGAGGTCACGACGGTGGTGGTCGCGGCCGGTGCGACGGCGTGGACGAGGGTGTTCTCGGACGGGGCGAAGTCGGCGTCGCCGCCGTACTCGGCCGCGATGGTGTACGGGCTGCCCGCCGTGCCGGCGTAGGCATGGGTGACCGAGGCCGAGCCGTTCACCAGCTCGGCGGTGACCGTCGGGGTGCCGTCGCCGAAGTCGAGGGCGACCGGCCCGGTCGGGGTGCCCGCGCCGGGCCCGGTGGGCGCCACGGTGACCGTGACCAGCTCCCCCGTGACGGACGGGTCGGGCGTGGCGGTGATCGTGGTGGTGGTCCCGGCCGGGTCGACGGGGTGGAGCCGGGTGCCGACGGACGCCACGAAGTCGGCGTCGCCGTCGTAGGCGGCGGTGACCGGGTACGGACTGCCGACCGCGGTGGTGTAGGCGTGATCCGTGGTCGCCGTACCGCCGGTGAGGGGGAGGGCGACGGGCGCGGTGCCGTCGCCGAAGTCGAGGGTGACCGTGCCGGTCGGCGTGCCGGAGGCGGGGGGCACGGCCGCGACGGTCGCGGTGAAGGTCACCGGCTCGCCGGTCACCGAGGGGGACGGCGAGGTGGTCAGCACCGTGGCCGACACGCCCTGGACGACCTGATGGTCGTCCGCCCCCGAGGAGGCGGTGAAGTTGGTGTCGCCGCTGTAGGTGGCCGTGACCGTGTACGGGGTCGCCGACTCCGGGTTGGTGTGGGCCACCGTGGCCGTGCCACCGGCCACGGGCGCCGTGACGGGTGGCGTGCTGTCGCTGAACTCGAACGTCACCGTGCCCGTGGGCGAACCGGCCCCCGGGGTGTCGGAGGTGACCTTCGCGACGAACGTCGTGGACTGCCCCACGCTGGACGGGTCGGGCACGGAGGCCACGGCGGTGGCGGTGGCGGCCGGTTCGACGGTCTGGGTGCCGGTGCCGCTGGACGCGGTGAAGTCGGCGTCGCCGTTGTAGGTGACGGTGACCGTGTAGGGGCTGCCCGCGGTGTCGGTGTAGGCGTACGTGGCGGTCGCGGTGGTGCCGGACAGGGGCGCGGTGAGGGGCGGGGTGCCGTCCCCGGGGTCGAAGGTGACCGTCCCGGTGGGGGTGCCCGCGCCGGGCGGCACCGCCGCGACCGTGGCGGTGAAGGTCACGGGGTCGCCCACCGCCGAGGGGTCGGGCGCGGTGGCCACGGCGGTGGCGGTGGCGGCCGGCCGCACGGTGTGCGAGTCGATGCCGAGGGACGTCAGAAAGTTGGCGTCGCCGTTGTAGGTGGCGGTGATGGCGTACGGGCTGCCGGAGGCGCCGGTGTAGGTGTGCGTGGCCGCCGCCTGGCCCGCGGCCACGGGCTGGGTGACGGTCGCGGTGCCGTCGCCGAAGTCGAAGGTGACCGTGCCCGTCGGCGTTCCCGCCCCCGGGGAGACGGCCGTGACCGTGGCGGTGACGGTCACCGGCTCGCCCACTGCCGAGGGATCGGGTGCGGAGGACACGGCGGTCGCGGTCGAGGACCGCCCCACCGACTGGAGGTCCGTCCCCGTGGAGGCGGTGAAGTTGGTGTCGCCGTTGTAGGTGGCGGTGACGGCGTAGGGGCTGCCGGTGGTGTCGGTGTACGTGTGGCTGGTGGCCGCCGTGCCGCTGGCGAGGGGTTCCGCCACGGTCGGGGTGCCGTCGCCGAAGTCGAAGGTGACGGTGCCGGTGGGAGTGCCCGCGCCGGGTGGTACGGCCGTGACCGCGGCGGTGACGGTCACCGGCTGGCCGACGACGGACGGACCCGGTGCGGAGCCCACCGTGGTGGCCGTCCCCGCCTGCTCGACGATCTGGGTGTCCGCGCCCGTGGAGGCGGTGAAGTTGGTGTCGCCGTCGTAGGTGGCGGTGACCGGGTACGGGCTCCCGGAGACGTCCGCGTAGGCGTGGGTCACCGTCGCCGCACCGTTCGCCAGCGGCCGGGTGGCGGCCGTGCCGTCGCCGAAGTCGAACGTCACCGTCCCGGTCGGCGCACCGGCCCCCGGCGGCGCGGGAGCCACCTGGGCGACGAAGCTGACGGGCTGTCCGGGCACGGACGGATCGGGGGCGGAGTTCACCGTGGTGGTGGTCGATGCCTGGCCGACGGTCTGGGAGTCCGTGCCCGCCGAGGCCGTGAAGTACAGATCGCCGCCGTACTCGGCGGTGACGGCGTACGGGCCGATCGACGGGGCGGCGTAGGCGTGGCCGGCGGTGGCCGTGCCACCCGTGAGGGAGACGGTCACGGCCGGGCTTCCGTCGCCGAAGTCGAAGGTGACGGTGCCGGTGGGGGTGCCCGCCGTGGGCGGAACGCCCGCCACCGCGGCGGTGAAGGCCACCGGCTGGCCGACGGCGGAGGGGTCGGGCGCGGAGGTGACGGTCGTGGTGGACGGGGCCACGTAGCCGAAGCCGTCCGGAACCGTCACGCTGCCCCCGGCGGTGGTGACGGTGATGTCGGCCGGGCCGGGGACGTTCGGGGGTGTCACCACGACGAGCAGGGTGTCGGAGATCGACCCGAAGGACGTGGCGGGGACGCCGCCGATGGTGACGGCGGTGACATGGCTGAGCCCGGTGCCGGTCAGGACGACGGGCTCGCCGCCCGCGGTGGCCCCCGTGGCCGGGCTGACGTCGGTGACGACCGGCACGGCGGCGTAGGTGTAGCGCAGCCGGTTGCTCACCCCGCCCACCGTGATGACGTACACCGGAACGGTGCCGGGCCCCGAGGCCGGGGGAGCGGTCACCAGGAGGTGCTGGTCGGAGACGGCCGTGGGGTGGGCGACGGAGTCGCCGAAGCGCACCAGCCGCGCGGTGCTCAGATTGACGCCGGTGAGCTCGACGATGCCGCCCCCGCCGAGCGGTCCGGCGACGGGTGTGATGCCGGTCAGAGTGGGCCACGGGATGTAGAAGAAGGAGCCGATGGGGGCCGTTCCGCCCGGGGTGGTGACATACACCGGGACCGAGCCCGTCCCCGAGGGGCTCACCGCGACGATGGTCTGGTCGTCGAGGACGGAGAAGCTCGCCGCCCGGCGGGTGCCGAAGAACACGTCCGTGGCGCCCGAGAAGTGGCTGCCGATGACGGTCACCAGCGTCCCGCCGCTGTAGGGGCCCTGGTGGGGGAAGATGCCGGCGAACTGGTTGAAGAGCTCGTACGTGCTCAGGGGGCGAACGGCCTCGGGACTCGTGCGCGCCCCGGGGAACACCGGCCGGTCCGGGTCGCCGGGGAGGGGGTCCATCAGGGTGCCGTGGCGGAGGGCGGCCAGCGCGTCGAGGCGGTCGGGCGCGGTGCGCACCACCAGCCGGTCGGGCATGCTCCGCGCCGGGAGCGGGATCGGCGCGCTGAGCGTCGGAACGAGCCTGTGGGATTCCGGGTCGACGACGGCGATGCAGTTCTCGCCGGGATCGGTGACGACGAAGAGTCCCAACGGGCGACAGGGCATGACGGCTCCGATCTGGCAAGGCGTCTTCCACTCCGCCGGAAAGGATGGGCAGCCCACCGGAATCGGACGGATTCAGTAACCCATTCCGGTGGGACCCGGGCAATGACCTTGACCGTGGCTCACCCGAATGGCGCAGCGCGCACCGCGCTCAGCGCGCATCGCGCCGCCTCGCCCTGTCGCCCTCGTGGTCCCGTGCCCGTGCCCGGGCGCACTCCCGGGTCGGGCGAACCGGCCCCGCGGAGGTCAGGCGAACCAGCCCTGCGGACGCGGGCGCGTATTGCGCCAGATGTGCTTGGCCTCCCGGTACTCCGCGAGCCCACTGGGCCCCAACTCCCGCCCGGTCCCCGACTGTTTGAACCCGCCCCACTCCGCCTGCGGGAGATAGGGGTGGTAGTCGTTGATCCAGACGGTGCCCAGCCGCAGCCGCGAGGCCACCCGCTGCGCCCGCTCCTCGTCGCCGGACCATACGGCCCCGGCGAGCCCGTACACGGTGTCGTTGGCCAGCCGCACCGCCTCGTCCTCACCGGAGAAACGTTCCACCGTGAGCACCGGCCCGAAGGACTCGTCGGCCAGTACCGACATCCCGCTGTGGCAGCGGTCGAGGACGGTCGGCAGGAAGTAATAGCCGTCGGCGAGGGCCGGATCGTCGGGGCGGGTGCCACCGCAGCGCAGCCGGGCGCCCTCCGCGAGCCCGGCCGCCACGTACGCCTCGACCTTGGCCCGGTGCGCGGCCGAGATCAGCGGGCCGGCCTGGGCCCGCTCGTCGAACGGCCCGCCGAGCCGGATCCCGCGGGCGCGGCGCACGACCTCCTCGACGAAGGCGTCGTGCACCGGGTCCTCCACCAGCAGCCGGGCCCCGGCCGAGCAGACCTGCCCGGAGTGGAGGAAGACCGCGGTGAGCGCGTAGTCCACCGCCGTGTCGAAGTCCGCGTCGGCGAAGACCACATTGGGGTTCTTGCCGCCCAGTTCCAGTGAGGTCCGCTTGACCGTGCCCGAGGCCGCGGCCATGATCCGGCGCCCGGTCCGCAGGCCCCCGGTGAAGGACACCATGTCCACATCGGGGTTGTCGGTGAGCGGGGCCCCGGCCTCGGCGCCCGGGCCGAGCACCAGGTTGGCCACCCCGTCCGGCAGTCCGGCCTCCGCCAGCAGCCGCATCAGCGCGATCGCGGTGCTGGGGGTGAGCTCACTGGGTTTCAGCACGAAGGTGTTGCCCGCGGCGAGCGCGGGCGCCACCTTCCACGCGGTCTGCAGCAGCGGATAGTTCCACGGCGTGATCAGCGCACAGACCCCGACCGGTTCATAGACCACCCGGCTGACGGCGTGCTCGCTGCCGGTGTCCACGACCCGGTCCGCCTCGGTGCGCACCAGCTGCCCGTAGTAGCGGAAGCACGCCACCACACCGTCGATGTCGACCTCGCTCTCGGCCAGGCGCTTCCCGGTGTCCAGGGACTCGGCGCGGGCGAGCGCGGCCTTGTCGCGCTCCACCAGACCGGCGACGCGCAGCAGCAGATCGCCGCGCGCCCCGACCGGGGTACGGGGCCACGGCCCCTGGTCGAACGCCTGCCGGGCGGCGGCCACCGCCTCGGCCGCGTCCTTGCCGCCGCCCTCGTCGACGACCGCCACCAGCGATCCGTCGGCCGGGCAGCGGATCTCCCGGGTGCGCTCGTCGATCGCGCCGGTCCACTGGCCACCGATGAAGAGGTCCGTCACGGGCATTCCTCCGCTTCCGGGGTCGGGACATGGTCGGTCACCCATCGGTGGAAGGCGCCGATGTGGTGTTCGCTGGGGACGAGCACCCCGCCGTCGCGGTAGGCGCGGGAGTCCATGGCGGGCTGGGTGCGCTCACAGGCGTCGAAGTCCTGGGAGTTGACCCGGTGGAACAGCTCCACCGACTTCGACAGATCCCGTTCGGACGCCACCACTTCGGGTGCGTAGAGCCAATCGCATTCGACCAGCGTGCGATCGGGGGCGAGCGGGAACATCCGGTGCATGATCACGTGGTCGGGGACCAGATTGAGGAAGACCTGCGGCCGTACCGTGATCGCGTAGTAGCGGCGGTCCTGCTCGTCGGCGATCCCCGCGAACCGGTCGAACCCCTCGCTGCCGTCCACGGTGAACCCCCGGGCCTCCTCGGCGAACTCGGCGCCGTGCCCGACGAAGTACTGCGCCGCCAGACCGTCGGCGAACTCCGGGAGCACGTCGGTGAGTTCGGGGTGGATCGTGGCGCAGTGGTAGCACTCCATGAAGTTCTCGACGATCAGCTTCCAGTTGGCCTTGACGTCATAGGAGATCCGGCGGCCCAGCGCCAGCCCCGCCACGCCGTAGCGCTCCACGGAGTCCGCGTCGCCGAGCCGTTCGGCCACCGCCCCGATGACCGTCTCCTCGAACGACGGTGGCTCCTCGGCCAGGCAGACCCAGACATAGCCGAGCCATTCGCGAAGCCGTACCGGCACCAGTCCGCGCTCGACCCGGTCGACATCGGGCATCTTCGATAGGTTGGGGGCGGCGGTGAGCCGGCCGTCCAGGTCGTAGGTCCAGGCGTGGTACGGGCACTGCAGCGAGCGCCGCACCGTACCGGACTCCTCGGTGCACAGCCGGGCGCCGCGGTGGCGGCAGATGTTGAGGAACGCCCGCGGCTCACCCCGCCGGTTGCGGGTGATCAGCACGCTCTCCCGGCCGATCCGCACGGTGCGGAAGGCGCCCGGCCGGTCCAGGTCGGCCCCGCGCACCGCGCAGAACCACATGGCCTCGAACAGGTGCTCCTGCTCCCGGCGGAAGACCCCGGGAGCGGTGTACCAGTGGCCGGGGAGCGTGGCGAGCAGACTGGGGGTCGTGACGGCGGGGGACTCGGGAGCCACAGTCATGGGTTCTCCTCAGGCGGGCGCGGCGATCAGCCGGCGGGGGTCGAAGAGCTCGATGGGGTGGGCGGTGTCACCGGTGAGTGCCAAGGGGTCCTCCAAGCGGGTCCTCCAAGCGGTCGTTTCCCGCTCTCGCGGCGCTCGGCGTCAGCGGCGGATGCGTTCCATGCGCGGGTCGAAGAGGGGCTCGGCGACGACGGTCGCGGGCACCTTCTCGCCGAAGTACTCGATGTGGACGGCGGTGCCGGGCACGGCGGCCGCGGCGGGCAGCCAGGCGTAGGCCACGGTCCGGCCGACGGTGTAGCCGTAGGACGCGCTGGTCACATAGCCCGCCGGGACGCCGTCGGCGTACACCGGCTCCTTGCCCATGACGACCGCGGCCGGGTCGTCCAGGGTGAGACAGGTCAGCCTGCGCGCCGCGGTCTCCTCGGAGCGGCCCTCGAGCGCCGCGCGCCCGATGAAGTCGCCCTTGTTCATCCGGACGGCGAAGCCGACCCCGGCCTCGTAGGGATCGTGCTCGGTGGTCATGTCATGGCCCCAGGCGCGATAGCCCTTCTCCAGCCGCAGGCTGTTGAAGGCCGAGCGCCCGGCGGCGATCACCCCGTGGCGCTGTCCGGCCTCCCACAGGGTGTCCCACAGCCGCAGGCCCAGGTCGGCGGTGGTGTACAGCTCCCAGCCGAGCTCGCCGACGTAACTCAGCCGCATCGCGGTCACCGGGACATGGCCGATATGGGTCTGCCTGGCCTTGAAGTAGCCGAACGCCTCGTGCGAGAAGTCGTCGTGGGTCAGCGGCTGGACCAGCTCCCGGGCGAGCGGACCCCACACGCCGACGCAGCAGGTGCCCGGCGTGATGTCCGCGATGTGGACGTCATCCGGCGCGTGGCGCAGCAGCCAGTCCAGGTCCAGCCCGCCGTTGGCGCCCACCTGGAAGTGGTGCTCGGAGAGCCGGGCGACGGTGAGGTCGCTGCGGATGCCCCCGGCCTCGTCCAGCAGCAGGGTGTAGGTGACCGCGCCGGGCTTCTTGGCCAGCTGATTGGTGGTCATGCGCTGGAGGAAGTCCAGCGCCCCGGGGCCGCTGACCGCCAGCCGCTTGAGCGGCGTCATGTCGTACAGCGCGACCCGCTCCCGGGTGGCCCTGGCCTCGGCGGCGGCGATGGGCGACCAGTAGCGGGCCGACCAGGCGTCGCGCGGGGGCAGTTCGACGGACTCGGCGAGCGGGGCGTTCGCCTCGTACCAGTGCGGCCGCTCCCAGCCCGCCGCCTCCAGGAAGTACCCGCCCAACTCTCGCTGCCGGACGTGGAAGGGGCTGACCCGCAGCGGACGGGGCTGCTCCATCGGCTGCAGCGGATGGATGACGTCGTAGACCTCGACGAAGTTCCGCTGTCCCCGCTCGGTGACGTAGGCGGGGGAGCGCTGGGCGTCCTCGAAGCGGTACAGATCGCATTCATGGACGTCCATGCCCGGCCGCCCGTCCGTCATCCACTCGGCCACGGCCCGGGCGACGCCCGCGGAGTGGGTCACCCACACCGCCTCGGCCAGCCAGAAGCCGCGCACCTCGCGGGACTCGCCGATGACCGGCATGCCGTCGGGCGTGAAGGAGAAGACGCCGTTGAAGCCCTCCTCGACCCGGCTCGCGCCGAGCGCGGGGAGCAGCCGGACGCTCTCCTCCCAGCTGGGGGCGAAGTCCTCCGGGGTGAACGGCAGCGAGGACGGCATCACCGGGGCGTCGTCGTACGCGGGCAGCCGCGCCGGGTCCACGGGGAGCGGGCGGTGGGCGTAGCTGCCGATGCCGATGCGGTCGGTGTGCTCGCGGTAGTACAGGTCGCGGTCCTGGAACCGCAGGATCGGCTTGCTCGCCTCCGTACGGGGGTCGTTCACCCCCGCGAGCTCGGGCAGCGGCCCGGTCTTGGCGTACTGGTGGGCCAGCGGCTGCAGCGGGACGGGGACCCCCGCCATCGCGCCGATCAGCGGGCCCCAGAAGCCGGCGGCGGAGACCACGATGTCGGCCGGGAAGGTGCCCCGGTCGGTGACGACGGCGGTCACCCGGCCGCCCTCCCGCTCGATGGCGGTCACGGTGTGCCGGTCCAGGAAGCGGGCGCCGTGCGCGGTGGCCCGCTCCATCTGGGCGCGGGAGGCGAGCAGCGCCCGGGCCAGCCCGTCGTCCGGGGTGTGGAGGCCGCCGAGGATCCGCTCCGGGTCCAGCATCGGCCACATCTCGGCGCACCGGGCCGGGCCGAGCAGCTCGGCCCGCACCCCCCAGGAGGCCGCGAGACCGGCCTTGCGGTGCAGATCGGCCCAGCGCTCCTCGCTGGTGGCGATCTCCAGACCGCCCACCGGGTTGAAGCAGGGCAGCCCGTCGACCTCGAGGGAGGAGAACTTCTCCACGGTGTACCGGGCGAAGTCGGTCAGGGTCTTGGAGGGGCTGGTCTGGAAGACCAGACCGGGGGCGTGCGAGGTCGAGCCGCCGGGGGCGAGCAGCGGGCCCTGCTCCAGGACGGTGACGTCCCGCCAGCCACGGGCGGTCAGCTCGTCGGCGAGCGAGCAGCCGACGATCCCGGCCCCGACGATCACGACACGGCAGCTCAAAGGGGTGTTCACAGGACCACCACCGACCGCAGCACCTCGCCGCGCTGCATCTTCGCGAACGCGGCCTCGACCTCGTCCAGCGTGATCGTCTCGCTGACGAACGCCTCCAGATCCAGCTTGCGGCTGAGGTGGAGGTCGACCAGGACCGGGAAGTCCCGGCTGGGCAGGCAGTCGCCGTACCAGGACGACTTGAGCGCGCCGCCCCGCGAGAACAGATCGATCAGCGGCAGATCGATGCGCATCTCCGGGTCCGGCACCCCGACCTGCACCAGCACCCCGGCCAGATCGCGCATGTAGAACCCCTGGGTGTAGGTCTCGGGGCGGCCCACCGCGTCGATGACCACATCCGCGCCGAAGCCCCCGGTCAGCTCGCGCACGGCCTCGACCGGGTCCGTACCACGGGAGTTGACGGTGTCGGTGGCGCCGAAGCGGGTCGCCGCGTCCAGCTTGGCGTCGTCGATGTCCACGGCGATCACCCGGCGCGCCCCGGACAGCGAGGCCCCGGCGATCGCGGCGTTGCCGACGCCGCCGCAGCCGATGACCGCGACCGTGTCGCCGTTGGACACCCCGCCGGTGTGCACGGCCGCGCCGTAACCGGCCATCACCCCGCAGCCGATCAGGCCCGCCGCCTCGGGGCGCGCCGAGGGGTCGATCTTCACCGCCTGCCCGGCCGCGACCAGCGTCTTCTCGGCGAACGCGCCGATGCCCAGCGCCGGGCTGAGCGGGGTGCCGTCGGTCAGGGTCATCGGCTGGGCGGCATTGCGGCTGTCGAAGCAGTACCACGGGCGGCCCCGGCGGCAGGAGCGGCAGCCGCCGCACGGCGCCCGCCAGGCCAGGACCACATAGTCACCGGGGGCGAGTGCGGTGACGCCGGGGCCCACGGCCTCGACCATCCCGGCCGCCTCGTGCCCGAGCAGATACGGGAATTCGTCACCGATAGCGCCGTCCCGGTAGTGCAGGTCGGTGTGGCACACGCCGCACGCCTGTACTCCCACCAGCACCTCACCGGGGCCGGGCTCGGGCACGAGAACGGGCACCACCTCCACCGGGGCGCCCTTTTTGACCGCGACGACGGCGCGGGCTTCTTGCGGCATGGCTCACTCCTCTGTTCTCCTGCGCTCGCAGGGACCGGTGCACGGGAGCTGGCATGACTGCCTCGAGGGAGGGTGAGGCCGAGGCCGTTCAACGGCCGCCGGTTACCCCCCAGTTGCGTATAGCGCGGCGTGTTGCGCGATGAGAGACATCCTGAAAGTCGCCGCCCCGTGCGGTCAAGGGGTGCGCGTAAACCGTCTGTGAACCGGCGCTGACGGGAAATTCGCGTAGCTCGCACGCCTCTCGGTGCCCCTGGTCACGGACGCGACGAGGGGGCCGGAGTCGTCCGGCCCCCTCGTCGGGTGGGTGGGGTGGTGGGGTGGCTCAGCCGGGGAAGCCCATCCGTCGGGACAGCTCCTCGGCGGTCTTCACGGCGTACTCGGCCAGATCGGGCAGCCGGCTCTGCGCCATCCGGTACGCCGGTCCCGAGACGCCGATCGCCCCGATGACCGCGCCGTCGTGGCCGCGCACCGGCGCCGCCACCGCGTTCAGCCCGATCTCCAGCTCCTCGCAGGAGTAGGCGAACCCGCGCTCGGCCGCCGTCTCCAGCTGCTGCCGCAGCTCGGCGGAGGTGGTGATGGTGTGCTCGGTGAAGCGCGGCAGCTTCCGCGTCACCAGCCGCTCCCGGCGCTCGCCCGACAGATGTGCGAGCAGCACCTTGCCGCTCGCGGTCGCGTGCAGCGCGGTGCGCCGCCCCAGCCAGTTGAAGGCGGTCACCGCGGCGGCGCCGCGCGCCTGCATGATGTTGACCGCCGCGTCCGCGTCCAGAACGGCGATATTGGCCGTCTCGCCGGTCTCGTCGGCCAGCGCCCGGCACACCGGGGCGCCCTCCTGTGAGATGTCCAGGCGGATGGCGGCGGCGCCCGCGAGTCTGAGCACCCCGGCGCCCAGGTAGTACTTGCCCCGGTCCCGTTCCTGCCCGACGAGTCCGCGGTTCTCCAGTACGCCGAGCAGCCGGAAGGCGGTCGACTTGTGGACCCCCAGCTCGTCGGCGATCTCGGTCACTCCGGCCTCGCCGAGTCTGGCAAGGATCTCCAGGACGCTGACCGCCCTGTCCACCGACTGCACTGCCCCGGCGGCCCCCCGCTTCTCCTCGGCCCGATCCTCGGTCGTGTTCGTCATGGTTCTGATCTCACCATCCGGCGGCTCTGCGTGGGGCCCCTCGGGCCGGGGAACTCTTGACGGCTGCCTTCCCGATCTGGATTCTGTTGCGCATCGCGCTTTTCAGTGCACTATCCACAACGCATGATACCGATCAACGTGAGGGGGGCCAATGATTCCCGTCTGCCGTATCGAGGACCTGCCGGAGGGTGAGTCGGTGCGTATCGAGGCCGGCGACGCCACCGCGCCGATCGCGGTGTTCCACACCGACGGTGCGTTCTACGCCATCGATGACACCTGCAGCCACCAGGACGCCTCCCTCTCCGACGGGTGGCTGGAAGGCTGCTACGTGGAATGCCCGCTGCACGCCGCGCTGTTCGATCTGCGATCCGGCGAGCCGACCTGTCTGCCCGCCCGTAAGCCCGTACGGACCCACGCTGTCACGGTCGTGGACGGAATGCTGTATGTCCACCCCGCGGCGCGGACCGTTCCCGGTCAGCCCGTGCACGCGGCGCCGGAAGAAGCCGTGGCATGACGGCGGTCGGGACGGTCGCCGTGGTCGGGGCCTCGCTCGCGGGTCTGCACGCGGCGCGGGGCCTGCGCTCCCAGGGGTACGACGGGCGGCTGGTCGTCGTCGGGGAGGAGCGCCACCGCCCCTACGACCGTCCGCCGCTGTCCAAGGAGTTCCTGACCGGGGACGGCGACCCGGGCGAGGGGCTGGGCCCGCTCGCCCTGACCGACCCCGAGGAGGAGGCCGAGCTGGACGCCGAGTGGCTGCTCGGCGTCCGGGCCGAGGCGCTGGACACCGCGGCCGGTGAGATCCGTCTCACCGGCGGCCGCGCCCTGCGCGCCGACGGCGTCGTCATCGCCACCGGCGCCACGCCCAGAACGCTGCCCCTCCCGCGGCTGGACGGGGTGCACACCCTGCGCACCCTCGACGACGCGCTCCGGCTCCGCGCCGAGCTGCGCGCGGGTGCCGCGCGGGCGGTGGTGATCGGCGCGGGCTTCATCGGCGCCGAAGTGGCCTCCTCCTGCGCCGCCCTCGGGCTCGACGTCACGGTCGTGGAGGCCGCGCCGCTGCCAATGGTGCCCCAACTGGGCGAGGAGATGGCCCGGGTGTGCGCCGGGCTGCACGCGCGGGGCGGGGCCACCCTGCTGTGCGGCACCGGTGTGGCCGGTCTGCGCGGCGGCGGCCGGGTCACCGGCGTGGAGCTCACCGACGGGCGGGTGCTGCCCGCCGATGTGGTGGTCGTCGGGGTCGGGGTGCGCCCCGTCACCGGGTGGCTGGAAGGCTCCGGTCTGGCCCTGGACGACGGGGTGCGGTGCGACGAGGGCTGTGTCACCGCGCTGCCCAACGTCGTGGCCGTCGGGGACGTGGCCCGGCTGGACCGGCCGGGCACCGCCCGCACCGTCCGGGCCGAGCACTGGACCAGCGGCATGCTCCAGGGCGACGTCGCCGCCCGCAATCTGCTCGCCGGGTCCACCGTCGCAACGTTCGACGCGCTCCCCTACTTCTGGTCCGACCAGTACGGTGCGCGGATCCAGTACGCCGGGCGGCGCGAACCCGGGGACACGGTCCGGATCCTCGAGGGGGACCCGGCCGACGGCGGCGGCTTCCTCGCCGTCTACGAACGGGACGGGATTCCCACCGCCGCCCTCGGCGTGGACCGGCCCCGGCCCTTCATGCGGCTGCGCCGCGAGCTGGCCCGCGCTCCGCAGCCGGCCGGGAGGTGACCGTCGGGTCCGCCTCACGGGCCCGCTCCCGGCGGCGCCGGCGGCGCAACTCGCGGGCCGTGCTGCTGGGCCGGGACACCACCCCGTAGCGCTGGCGCCAGACCTGCCGGGTCACCCACACGTCCAGCACCCCCCAGGTCGCCACCACCGTGCTCGCCACCGTGGCGAGCACGACGGGGAAGGCGGACCACGTGCCCGCCAGGGTGCACAGCAGAGCGACCATCACCTCCACCAGAGTCACGGCGATGATGATGACCGCCCGCACCGCCGCCGTACGGACGGGATCGGGCAGCCGCCGCCTGCGCGCCGGCTCCTCGGTCCACAACGGCCGGACCCCGTGCGCCGGGATGTCGCGATCCTTGTCCATCGCGTCCATGACGCTCCCACCCCTTTCCATGCTCTGCCTCGGTGCGGCCGAGTCAGATAGCGGGACTTGGGTCGTATGCCCCCCTAGTGTGCCCCGTTGGATCACGAATGGCACCGACCCCGGGTTCCCCCGGGGAGGGGAAAACAAGCCAAGCGCCGCCGAATGGCCTCATCCGGCGACCGGGGGAGCAGTGCCGAGCGGAGGGGGGTAAGTCGGGGAATCGCCCGACAACTCCTGATCACGGACCGTAAAGGACTCCCTGCATCAAGTGGACATGCCTTCGATCTGTCCAACCGGCAGTAGTAGGCTCGCGCCCGCTTGTTGTCGAAAACTCGGAACCCCGCCCCTGGAATCGGGGTTGACGTTAGGGAGGCCATGCGCTTTCGCGGTAAGTCCATCCGCAGGAAGATCGTGGCGCTGTTGCTGGTGCCGCTCGTGTCACTGACGGCGATCTGGGCCTTCGCCACGGTGATCACCGGTCGGGAGGCAATGCAACTGCTGGACGCGTCCGACATCATCGACAAGGCGGGCCAGCCGGCCGAGGACGCGGTGCACGCCGTCCAGAAGGAGCGCCGGCAGACGCTCATCCTGCTGGCCGATCCGCGGCAGTCGGACGCCCTGCCCGTGCTCCACTCCCTGCAGCGCAGAACCGACCAGGCGATCGACAAGCTGCGGGCCGCGGAGTCGGACGGCGATGTGCACGGCAAGATGAACGACGACTCCGAGGAACAGCTCGACAACATCCTCAAGGCCGCGGACGGACTGGACAGTCTGCGCCGCAAGGTCGAGGACGACGGCATCTCCTCGACCCAGGCGTATGAGTACTACAACAAGCTCGTCGACCTCTGCTACACCTTCCGCAGCTCCCTCCACGCGGTGCCCGACACCGACCTCGACAAACAGGGCCGCGCGCTGGTCGCCATGATCCGCGCCCGGGAGGCGCTCTCCCGCGAGGACGCGCTGTACGTCTCGGCGCTGACGGCGCGCAAGATGACGCTGGCGGACCTCCAGGCGATGTCCGACCTCATCGCCGAGCGCACCCTGCTCTACGAGATCAACCTGCCGATCCTCCCCGACTCCGAGCAGAAGGTCTTCGCCGACTACCGGCGCACCAACGCCGCCCCCGCCGCCCTGCGCGTGGCCGAGGGCAAGATCCTCTCCTCGATGGACCCCGCCACCGCCATCACGTCGCTGGACCAGGAGCACTGGGAGGCCGCGGCCCAGCCCGTCCTCAACGACTACGACCGGCTGGGCGAGGAGGCCACCGACCGGCTCCAGAAGCGCATCGACCCGGTGGCCAGCAGTGTGATGCTCAAGGCGGGGATCGCCGGCATCCTCGGCCTGCTCGCGCTCATCGTCTCCATCCTCGTCTCGTTCCGGATCGGCCGCAGCCTGGTCCGCGATCTGTCCCGGCTGCGCCGGGACGCCCAGGAGGTCGCCAGCGTCCGGCTGCCGAGCGTGATGCGCCGCCTCGGCGCGGGCGAGCAGATCGACGTGGAGACCGAGGCGCCCCGGCTGGACTACGGCCCCGATGAGATGGGCCAGGTCGGCCAGGCCCTCAACACCCTCCAGCGGGCCGCCGTCGAGGCCGCGGTCAAACAGGCCGAACTCCGCCAGGGCGTCTCCGATGTCTTCGTCAACCTCGCCCGCCGCAGCCAGGTGCTGCTGCACCGTCAACTCACCCTGCTGGACACCATGGAGCGGCGCACCGAGGACACCGACGAGCTGGCCGACCTGTTCCGCCTGGACCACATGACCACCCGTATGCGGCGGCACGCCGAGGGTCTGGTCATCCTCTCCGGCGCGGCCCCCTCCCGGCAGTGGCGCAAGCCGATCCAGCTGATGGACGTCGTACGCGCCGCCGTCGCCGAGGTGGAGGACTACGAGCGGATCGAGATCCGCCGGCTGCCTCGGATCGCGGTCGTCGGCCCGGCCGTCGGCGACCTCACCCACCTCGTCGCCGAACTCCTGGAGAACGCCACCGTCTTCTCGCCGCCGCACACCGCCGTCCAGGTGCACGGCGAGCGGGTGGCCAAGGGCTTCACCCTGGAGATCCACGACCGCGGTCTCGGCATGACGCCCGACGCGCTGCTGGAGGCCAACCTCCGGCTGGCCGAGACCCCCGAGTTCGAGCTGTCCGACACCGACCGGCTCGGGCTGTTCGTGGTCAGCCGGCTCGCCCAGCGGCAGAACGTGCGGGTCTCGCTCCAGCCCTCCCCGTACGGCGGCACCACGGCCATCGTGCTCATCCCCTCCAACCTGCTCACCGACGAGGGCGCCCGGGGGGACGCCGACGACCGCGGCACCGACGACCGCGCCGCCGGCGGCCGTTACGCCGACACCGCGCGGCCCGGCGTGGGCGACGTCCGGCTCGGGCCCGTCGACGAGGCCGAGCAGGACTCCCAGCTCGCCTCCCTGACCGCGTCCCTGATGCACGAGGCCCACGACGACGCCGACGAGGACGACGAAGTGGGCGGCATCTTCCGCGCCCGCGGTCTGAAGGCGCGCCAGTCCGTGCGCACCGGGCCCGTCCCGTCCACCGTGGAGCAGCACCAGCAGGCTCCGGACGGCCCGGGCCCACAACCGGGCGGCGGCCCCGCGCCGCTGCCCCGCCGTGTCCCGCCGGTCCTGGTCGCCGACCACGGCCGGCCGGTCGAGGGCACGTCCGGCGGACGGCACGGCCGTACGCAGGGCCCGGGGCAGCCGTCCTGGGCCGAGGGCTCCGAACGCCAGGGCCAGGGCCAGGACCAGGCCCAGGGCCGCGGCCAGGGCCCGCGGCGCACGGGGCCGGAGCGCCGGGAGCCGGAGCGCCGGAAGCCGGAGCGCCGGGGCCCGGAGCAGAGCCCGGTGCCCACCCAGCGGGCGGCCTCCGGCCTCCCCAAGCGGGTACGGCAGGCCAGCCTGGCCCCGCAGCTGAAGAACGACCCCGCACCCCCGACCGACGACCGAACCCCTGCCGAGATCGATCCCGAGCGCGAAGCCGAACAGGCGAGGGCCACCATGGCCTCGCTCCAACGGGGCTGGCAGCGCGGTCGGCGGCAGTCGGCCACCGGATCCGGAGGCGCGGACGCAAGCCCGGGAACGACACACGAGGGGGACGGTCGATGACCGCATCGAACGCCGCAGCGCCCAACGGATCGCCCAACGCGTCGGGCGAGCTGAACTGGCTGCTGGACGAACTGGTCGGAAGAGTGGGCAGCATCCGCAAGGCGCTGGTGCTCTCCGGGGACGGACTCCCCACCGGCGGCTCACGCGATCTGTCCCGCGAGGACGGTGAGCACCTGGCCGCCGTGGCCTCCGGCTTCCACAGCCTCGCCAAGGGCGTCGGCCGCCACTTCGACGTCGGCCGGGTCCGGCAGACCATCGTCGAGCTCGACGACGCCTTCCTGTTCGTCACCGCGGCCGGTGACGGCAGCTGTCTCGCCGTCCTGGCCGACGCCGACTCCGATGTGGGCCAGATAGCGTACGAGATGACGCTGCTGGTCAAGCGGGTGGGCGTGCATCTGGGCTCGGCCCCGCGCTCCACCGGGTGACGGAGGCCGGGGGAAATGAGCGGAGACCCGGAGCGCGCCGCCCGGTGGTTCGACGACGCGGCGGGACCGGTGGTCAGGCCCTATGCGATGACGCGGGGACGCACCCGCAGCGCCGCCGAGGAGAAGCTGGATCTGATCGCGGTGGTCGTCGCCGACAGCGCCGACCACCGGACCGTCGCCGACCAGACGCTGTCCCCGGAGCACATCGACATCGTCGAGCTGAGCCGGGACAGCCCGCAGTCCGTCGCCGAACTGGCGGCGGAGCTCGACCTTCCGATCGGCGTGATCCGTGTGCTCATCGGCGATCTGCTCCACGCCGCACTCGTCCGAGTGTCCCGGCCCGTACCTCCGGCGGAACTGCCGGACGAGAGGATTCTGCGCGAGGTGATCAATGGGCTACGGGCACTCTGACCTGGGCCGCCCTCATATCGTCGAACCGGTCACGCTGAAGATACTGGTGGCCGGCGGCTTCGGGGTGGGGAAGACGACCCTGGTGGGCGCGGTCAGCGAGATCAGACCGCTGCGCACCGAGGAGATCCTCACCGAGGCGGGCCGGCCGGTCGACGACATCGCGGGGGTGGAGTCCAAGACGACCACCACCGTCGCCATGGACTTCGGGCGCATCACGCTCCGCGAGGACCTGGTGCTCTATCTTTTCGGCACACCGGGCCAGGACCGCTTCTGGTTCCTGTGGGACGAGCTGGCCACCGGCGCGCTGGGCGCGGTGGTGCTGGCCGACACCCGCCGTCTCGAGGACTGCTTCGCCGCCATCGACTACTTCGAGCGGCGGGACATCGCCTTCACCGTGGCCGTCAACTGCTTCGAGGGGGCCGACCGCTATCCGGAGGATTCGGTGCGCGACGCCCTGGACCTCGACCCGGGCACCCCGGTCGTCCTGTGCGACGCCCGGGAGCGCGATTCGGTCAAGCATGTGCTGATCTCGGTGGTGGAGCACGCGATGCTGGCTTCCGCGCGGGGCTGAGATGCCGGCTTCCGCGCGGGGCTGAGATGCCGGCTTCCGCACGGGGCTGAACGGCACGGCCCGCACCCCGCCGTCCGGGGTGCGGGCCGCGCCGTTCGCACGGGTGGTACGGGTTGCCGTTCGCACCGGCGGTACGGGCCGCCGTTCGTCGGCGCCGGGCGAGGGTCAGGAGTCCTCGGCCCGCAGCCCTTCCCTGTGCCAGCCGAAGCTGCGCTCCACCGCCATGCGCCAGTTGCCGTACTCGCGCGTCCGCTCCTCCTCGGACATCCGCGGGGTCCACTCGGCATCCCGCTTCCAGTGGGCCCGCAGCTCGTCCAGGTCCTGCCACGCGCCGGTGGCGAGCCCGGCCGCGTACGCCGCGCCCAGACAGGTGGTCTCGGCGACCACCGGACGGATCACCGGAACGCCCAGCACATCGGCCTGGTGCTGCATCAGCAGCCCGTTGGCGGTCATTCCGCCGTCGACCTTGAGCGTGCTGATCCGCACCCCGGAGTCCTGGTACATCGCGTCGACCACCTCGCGCGTCTGCCAGCTGGTCGCCTCCAGGACGGCGCGGGCCAGATGCGCCTTGGTGACATAGCGGGTGAGGCCGGTGATCACACCGCGGGCGTCCGAGCGCCAGTACGGGGCGAACAGCCCCGAGAAGGCCGGGACGATGTACGCCCCGCCGTTGTCGTCCACGCTTCGGGCGAGCGGTTCGATCTCGTCGGCGGAGCGGATGATGCCCAGCTGGTCGCGGAACCACTGCACCAGCGCGCCGGTGATCGCGATCGATCCCTCGAGGCAGTAGACGGGCCGCTCGCCGCCGAGCCGGTAGCCCATCGTGGTCAGCAGCCCGCTCTTGGACGGCACCGGGCGGTCACCGGTGTTGAGCAGCAGGAAGCTGCCGGTGCCATAGGTGTTCTTGGCCTCGCCGACGCCGTAGCAGGTCTGGCCGAAGACGGCGGACTGCTGATCGCCGAGCGCGGAGGCCACCGGCACACCGGCCAGCTGCCCGACCGCCGTGCCGTACACCTCGGCGGAGGAGCGGATCTCCGGCAGCATCGCCTCGGGAAGGCCCATCGCGGAGAGGATCGAGGTGTCCCACTGGAGGGTCCGCAGATCCATCAGCAGGGTGCGTCCGGCGTTGGTCACATCGGTGACGTGCACTCCGCCGTCGGTGCCGCCGGTGAGGTTCCAGATCAGCCAGGAGTCGATGGTGCCGAAGGCGATCTCGCCCATCTCGGCGCGGCGGCGCAGCCCGGGCACGTGGTCCAGCAGCCAGGCGGCCTTGGGCCCGGAGAAGTAGCTGGCCAGCGGCAGTCCGGTGGTGTCCCGGAAGCGGTCCTGGCCCACCTCGCCGCCCAGTTCCTCGCACAGGCCGGAGGTGCGGGTGTCCTGCCAGACGATCGCGTTGTGCACCGGTTTGCCAGTGCGGCGGTCCCACAGGACCGTCGTCTCGCGCTGGTTGGTGATGCCCAGCGCGGTCAGCTGGTCGGCCCGCAGCCCCGCCTTGGCCAGCGCGCCGGCCACCACGGCCTGCACCTTGGACCAGATCTCGGTGGCGTCGTGCTCCACCCAGCCGGGCTTGGGGAAGATCTGGCGGTGCTCGCGCTGGTCGACGGCGACGATCGCGCCGTTCCGGTCGAAGATGATGCAGCGGCTGGAGGTGGTGCCCTGGTCGATCGCGGCGACGTACGTGTCCGTCGGATGCGGCATGGCGTCTCCTTCGGTCAGAAGGCTGCGTTGAAGACGAGACCCGCCAGCACGGCCCCGATCAGCGGGCCCACCACCGGTATCCAGGCGTAACCCCAGTCCGAGGTGCCCTTGTTGGGGATGGGCAGCAGGGCGTGGGCGAGACGTGGCCCGAGGTCGCGCGCCGGGTTGATGGCGTAGCCGGTGGGCCCGCCCAGGGAGAGGCCGATGCCGACCACCAGGAAGGCGACGAGCAGGACGGAGATGCCCGAGCCGAGGACCACCGTGCCACCGCCCTCGGTGACCGGGCCGATCCCGATGCCCTCGACCTGGCCGAACGCGAGCAGCGGCAGCACCAGCGCGGCGGTCGCGATGATCTCGGTCACGAGGTTGGCCACCGGGTTCCGGATCTCCGGGACGGTGGAGAAGACCCCGAGCGTGGGCAGGGCGGTCTTCTCATCGGCGTTGGCGGCGAACTGCGCGTAGTACAGCGCCCAGGTCAGCACCGCGCCGATCACGGCGCCCACCAGCTGCCCGAGGATGTAGAGCGGCACCTTGTCCCAGTCGCCGGTGTCCACGGCGACGCCCACGGTCACCGCCGGATTGAGATGGGCGCCGGACAGCGGGGCCGCGGTGTACGCGCCGGCCATGACGCCGAAGCCCCAGCCGAAGGCGATGACGATCCACCCGGCCGACTTGGCCTTGGAGTGGTTCAGGGTGACGGCGGCGCACACGCCCGCCCCGAAGAGAATCAGTATCGCGGTGCCGATGACCTCACCGGTGAAGATGTCCCCATTGCTCATGGCGGCTCCTAGGACCTCGCCCGGGGCGGGTGGCCCCGGTCCTCCGTGCTGGGTCTTTTCGAGCGTGCGGGTGCATCGGAATCGCCCATGGGGGGTGACCGTGGAGAGAGCCTGCGTGCGGCGACGCCGACTGACACCGCAGCAGTGTTCACCGGTGGTCAGGGGGCGTCAAGGTGATGGACGGCAACGGTGTTCGTGACAACCGTAAGGGCGTTGCCCTGGTATCGCCGCGCACTCGGGCACCACTTGACCACCGGGCGGACACCGAACAGCCACCCGGTGGCCACCGAGCGGCTACCGCTCGGGCGCCGCTCAGCGGACCGCGACGACCGACGAGCCGTGCCCGAACAGCCCCTGGTTGACGGTGATTCCGGCGCGCGCGCCGGGCACCTGCCGCTCGCCCGCCTGCCCGCGCAGCTGCCAGGTCAACTCGCACACCTGGGCGATGGCCTGCGCCGGAACCGCCTCCCCGAAGGACGCAAGACCCCCGCTCGGATTGACCGGAATCCGCCCGCCCGGCGCCGTCGCCCCCTCGCGCAGCAGCTTCGCGCCCTCCCCGGGCGCGCACAGCCCCAAGTCCTCGTACCACTCCAGCTCCAGGGCGGTGGACAGGTCGTACACCTCGGCCAGCGACAGATCCTCCGGTCCAAGACCCGCCTCCTCGTACGCCGCCCGCGCGATGGAGGGCCGGAACGGATCGGGGACGGGGGAGCCCGGCGGGGCGGAGTCGGTGGCGATGTCCGGCAGGTCCAGCGCGGTGCGCGGATGGGTGGGGGAGACCGACGAGACCGCGCGGATGCGGACCGGGCGCGCCATTCCGAGCCGCCGCGCCGTCTCCACGCTGCCGAGCACCAGCGCCGCCGCCCCGTCGGAGGTCGCGCAGATGTCCAGCAGCCGCAGCGGATCGGCGACGACCGGCGACGCGGCGACCTCCTCGGCGGTGACGGGGGAGCGGTAGCGGGCGTAACGGTTGGCGGCGCCCGCGGCCGCGTTCTTCACCTTCACCCGCGCGAAGTCCTCGGCCGTGTCGCCGTACAGGGCCATTCGGCGGCGCGCCCAGAGCCCGAAATAGGCGGGGTTGGTGGCGCCCAGCACCCGGAAGCGCAGCCAGTCCGGATCGTCCGGCCGCTCACCGCCGGCCGGGGCGAAGAACCCCTTGGGCGCCGCGTCGGAGCCCACCACCAGAACGGTGTCCGCCATCCCCGACAGGATCTGGGCGCGGGCGGTGTCGATGGCCCGCGCACCGGACGCGCACGCCGCGTACACGCTGGTGACACGGGCGCCCTGCCAGCCCAGCGCCTTGGCGAAGGTCGCGCCCGCGACCTGCCCCGGATAGCCGCAGCGCACGGTGTTGGCGCCGACCACGGACTGGATCGCGGACCACTCGAGCCCGGCGTCCGCGAGCGCGGCCCGCGCCGCCTTGGTGCCGTACTCCACGAAGCTCCGGCCCCACTTCCCCCACGGGTGCATCCCGGCGCCGAGCACGGCCACTTCGCCGGTCATGACGCCTCCCCGGGAACGGGCCGCCAGTGCCAGGTGGTGAGGGTGCGCCCGTCCTCCTCCGCCAGCACCCCCGGTACCACCTCGACCTCCATGCCGACGGCCAGATCGGCCACGGTCACACCGGGGGCGCCCTGGCCCAGGACCACCATCCGCTCGGCGGCCAGCTCCACGGCGATCAGTGTGTAGGGCCGCCACGTGCGCTCGGGGTCGGACGGGTAGGGGGCGGGTGGCCGGTAGCGGCCGTCGGTGTACGACCACACCCGCCCGCGGCGGGACAGCGGCACCTCCGCCAGCTCGGTGCCCGCGCAGCCCGGCGCGCGGCAGAAGGCGTCCTCCCGGGGGAAGTACACCGCCCCGCAGTCCCGACAGCACGTCCCCAGCAGCCGGAACTCCCCGCCCTCGGCGGTGAACCACCCGTCGACCACGGGCACACGCGTGGGGGACACGGCCCCTCCCGATACCTCGTAACTGACGATGTGTCAGAAGTGTGGCACGGGGACCGCGGCGCGCGTAACCCCGGTACAGTGACCGCGATCACGGGCCGGATCACGGGCCTGATCAGCCGAAGGGTGAGGGGAGCGGCCGGTGGCGGAGACGGAGACCAGGACGCGGACCGGGACCACGACGACGCGCACGGCCGTCCGGCTCGAGGCCGTCACCAAGGAATTCGGGACGGTGCGCGCGGTGGACGGCGTCGATCTCGCCGTCCGCGAGGGCGAGTTCTTCTCGCTGCTCGGCCCGTCAGGATCGGGGAAGACCACCCTGCTGCGGCTGATCGCCGGGTTCGAACAGCCCACCGCGGGGCGTATCGAACTCGCCGGACACGACGTCACCGCGGCGCCCCCCAACCGCCGCGATGTGCACACCGTCTTCCAGGACTACGCGCTCTTCCCGCATATGAGCGTCGAGCAGAACGTGGCCTACGCGCTGACCGTACGCGGCGTCCGCAAGGCCGAGCGGCTCGCCCGCGCCCGCGAGGCGCTGGCCACCGTACGGCTGGACGGCTTCGCCGCCCGCCGCCCCGCCGAGCTCTCCGGCGGCCAGCGCCAGCGCGTCGCCCTGGCCCGCGCCCTCGTCGACCGGCCCGCCGTGCTGCTGCTCGACGAACCGCTCGGCGCGCTCGACCTGGCGCTGCGGCAGGAGATGCAGACCGAGCTCAAGGAGTTGCAGCGCACCACCGGCATCACCTTCCTCCTGGTCACCCACGACCAGGACGAGGCACTGACCATGAGCGACCGCGTCGCCGTGGTCCGCGACGGCCGCGTCGAGCAGACCGGCCCGCCGGTCGAGGTGTACGAACGCCCGGCCACCGCCTTCGTCGCGGGCTTCGTCGGCACCACCAACCTGCTGCGCGGCGAGGCGGCGGAGCGTGTCGTGGGCCGCCCCGGCACGTACTCCATCCGGCCGGAGCGGATCCTGCTCACGGACCCTGCGGAACCGCCTGCGGAACCGCCCGCCGACGGCCGGCGGACCGTCACGGGGCGCGTCACCGACATCGTGCACGCCGGGGCGCACACCCGCTTCACCATCGCGCTCCCGCACGGCGATCGGCTCACCGTGCTCCGCCAGAACCTCACCGGACTCCCCCAATCCGCCCGTCTGGACGGCGAGATCGGGCTGTCCTGGGACGATAAGGACGCTTTCCCGGTCCCGAGTTGACCTTGCCATTGCCGACGGCACCCTGGCGAGGACCCACCACTCGCCCGATACTGGCCGGGCCTCAAGTGCCTAGTGGGACGAGGAGGACCGGATGCGGAAACGGAAGACATCTGCGTGGAGGTCCGCGGCCGCCGTCTGCGCGCTGCTGCTGACCGCGGCCGGATGCGGCTCGGGCGGCGACGACGACAAGAGCGGTCACGCACCCGACGAACTCGGCAAGGGCGAGGGCAAAGTCAACATCATCGCCTGGGCCGGCTACGCCGAGGACGGCTCCAACGACCCCAAGGTGGACTGGGTTCACCCGTTCGAGAAGAAGACCGGCTGCCAGGTGAACACCAAGACGGCCGGCACCTCCGACGAGATGGTCTCGCTGATGAAGACCGGGCAGTACGACACGGTCTCCGCCTCCGGCGACGCCACCCTGCGCCTCATCGCCTCCGGCGACGCGGCCCCCGTCAACACCAAGCTGGTCCCCCACTACAAGGACATCTTCCCGGCCCTCAAACAGCAGCCGTTCAACTCCAAGGGCGGCCGGATGTACGGCATTCCGCACGGCCGGGGCGCCAACCTCCTCATGTACCGCACCGACAAGGTGAAGCCCGCGCCCGACTCCTGGCGCGCCGTCTTCGACGACTCCGCGCGGTACGCGGGGCACGTCACCGCCTACGACTCGCCCATCTACATCGCCGACGCCGCGCTCTACCTGATGCGCGCCAAGCCCTCCCTCGGCATCAAGAACCCGTACGCGCTGGACCAGAAGCAGCTCGACGCCGCCGTCGCCCTGCTGAAGAAGCAGCACAAGGCGGTGGGGGAGTACTGGAGCGACTACCAGAAGGAGATCACCGCCTTCAAGGGCGGCGACAGCGTCATCGGCACCACCTGGCAGGTCATCGCCAACCTCACCAAGGCCGAGAAGGCCCCGGTCAAGGCGGTACTCCCCAAGGAGGGCGCCACCGGCTGGTCCGACACCTGGATGGTGTCGGCCAAGGCCGAACACCCCAACTGCGCCTACAAATGGCTCGACTGGATCGTCTCGCCCAAGGTCAACGCCCAGGTCGCCGAGTACTTCGGCGAGGCTCCGGCCAACCGTAAGGCGTGCGCCGAGACCTCCGACCCGAACCACTGCGCGATCTTCCACGCGGACGACGAGAAGTACTTCCAGCGCGTCCACTTCTGGACCACGCCCATCAAGGAGTGCCTCGACGGCCGTAAGGACGCCACCTGCACCGACTACGCCCAGTGGACCCGGGCCTGGACGGAGGTCAAGGGCTGAGATGCCCGCCGCGCCCACCTCAGGCTCGCGGCTGCGCCTCACCGCGCTCCTCGCCCCGCCCCTGCTCTGGCTGACCCTGGCCTATCTGGGCTCGCTCGCCATCCTGCTGCTGTCGGCCTTCTGGGCCACCGACTCCTTCACCTCCGACGTCGTCCACACCTGGAACACCGACAACTTCCACGAACTGCTGACCACCCCCGTCTACCGCACCATCGCCCTGCGCACCCTGTCCATCGCGGTCGCCGTCACCGTCATCGACGCGCTCCTCGCCCTGCCCATGGCGTTCTGCATGGCGCGGGTCGCGGGCCGGCGGTGGCGGCGGCCGCTGCTGGTCGCCGTGCTCACCCCGCTGTGGGCCGGCTATCTGGTCAAGGCGTACGCCTGGCGGGTCATGCTGGGCGAGGACGGCGTCGTGGGCGCCGCCCTCGCCCCGTTCGGGCTGCACGGGCCCGGCTACGGCACCACCGCCGTCGTCGTCGTGCTCGCCTACCTCTGGCTGCCGTACATGATCCTGCCGGTGTACGCGGCCCTCGAACGGCTCCCCGAGCGGATGCTGGAAGCCTCGGCCGACCTCGGCGCCGGCGCGTGGCGCACCCTGCGCTCCGTCGTCCTGCCCGCCGTACGCCCCGCCGTGCTCGCCGGGTCCGTCTTCACCTTCTCGCTCAGCCTGGGCGACTACCTCACCGTGCAGATCGTCGGCGGCAAGACCCAGCTGCTGGGCAATGTCATCGCCTCACAGGTCACCCTGGACCTGCCGATGGCCGCCGCGCTCTCCGCCGTACCCGTGGTCCTCATCGTCTGCTACCTGGCCGCCGTACGCCGTGCGGGCGCCCTCGACTCGCTCTAGTCACCCCAGTCGCTCTAGCCGCTCCAGTCGCCCTAGTCGTCCCAGTCGCCCCAGGAGGTGGGCCCATGCGCCTCTCGCGCACCGCCCGAGTGGTCCTCGGCTGTGTCACCGCGGCCGGCCTCGCGATCGTCTATGTCCCGCTGCTGCTGGTGCTGCTGAACTCCTTCAACGCCGACCGCTCCTTCGGCTGGCCGCCCAGCGGCCTCACCGGCCGCTGGTGGCGGGCCGCCCTGCACAGCGACGGCGCCCGCGAGGCCCTGCTCACCTCGCTCAAGGCCGGGCTCGCCGCCACCGCGATCGCCCTGGTCCTGGGCACCCTCGCCGCGTACGCCGTCCACCGGCACCGCTTCTTCGGGCGGCGGACCGTGTCCTTCCTGCTCGTCCTGCCGATCGCGCTGCCCGGCATCGTCAGCGGCATCGCCCTCAACGCCGCCTTCCGCACCGTCCTCGACCCGATCGGCATCGGCTTCGGCCTGTTCACGGTGGTCGTCGGGCACGCCACGTTCTGCGTCGTCATCGTCTTCAACAACATCGGCGCCCGGCTGCGCCGTATCGCGCCCTCCCTGGCCGAGGCGTCCGCCGACCTCGGGGCGCGCTCCTGGCAGACCTTCCGGTACGTCACCTTCCCCGCCATGCGCTCGGCGCTCTTCGCGGGCGGACTGCTGGCCTTCGCGCTCTCCTTCGACGAGATCGTCGTCACGACCTTCACCGCCGGGCCCGGCACCCGCACCCTGCCCATCTGGATCTACGAGAACCTGGCCCGCCCCCACCAGGCCCCCGTCGTCAACGTCGTCGCCGCGCTGCTCATCCTGGTGTCCGTGGTGCCCGTGTACATCGCCCAGCGGCTGTCCTCGGACACCGCGGGGGGACGGCTGTGAGGCCCGCTCAGCCGCTCAGCCGCTCAGCGAGCGGCGCGCGACGGGAAAGTCGAAGTAGGTGTCCGGGAAGAGCTCCGGCTTGAAGGTGTAGTGCCACCACTCCTCGGCCAGGTTGACGAACCCGAGCTTCTCCAATATGCCCTTGAGCAGCAGCCGGTTGGCCCGCTGCACACCCTTGATCCGCGGATCGAGGGTGTGCGAGAGCGTGTCGAAGCAGTCGTACCCGGTGCCCATGTCCACCGAGTTGTCCGGGAAGCGGTCCTTCTTGGCCGCGTAGCACGGCACCAGCTTCTCGCCCGGCACATACGGGCGCGTGGGCAGCGCGGGCAGCCGCGCGATCGTCAGGTCCACGGTGCTGCCCCGGCTGTGCCCCGACTTCTCGGCGATATAGCCGTCCTCGAACAGCCGCGTCTTGTCGACCTCCGGATAGAACTCGCCCTTCATCCGCTGATCGTCCAGATCCTTGGCCCACTCCACGAAGTCGTTCACCGCGCGCTGCGGCCGATAGCAGTCGTACACCTTCAAGGTGTAGCCGCGCCGCAGCAGCTGACGCTGCGCCCGGTGCAGCGCCTCGGCGGCCGGACGGGTCAGGATGCACATCGGTCGGCGGTAGCCGTCCACCGGATCGCCGGTGAAGTTGTGCGGCGTGAAGTAGCGGATCTCCTGCCGAATCGTCGGATCGACGTCCCGGAGAGCCACGAACTCCTTCGGAGCCTTCGGCTCCGCCTTCGCCTGCGCCGGGGTGTACGGCGCGACGGCCAGCAGAGCGGCAACGGGCAGAGCGAGCGCGCGCAGCGCGACGGCGAGTCTTGGCATGCCCATCACTTATCCCACTACGAGAAGCGAAAACAAGCCCGCGGCGCACTGGGCAGGCCGCGTCGCGGTCAGCTCGTTCGGGAGCCGCGGCGGTCTTCGGAGGGCGGGGCCTCGCCCCGCACCCGTACCGGGTATCCCACCTCGCCGCCGCCCTCGCGCTCGATCGTCACCTCGCCGTCCCGCAGCCGGGTGGTGAAGCGCAGCAGCTCCGGCTTCTCCCAGCCGTCGCCCGTGTCCACGGCCAGCGTGCCCGTGCCCGCGCCCTTGCGGCCCTGGCACGGGGTCCACACCTCCAGCTCCACCCCGCCGTCCGGCGCCGCCACGGGCACCACCGAACCGGCCCGGGCCAGGACCGGAATGCCCGACAGGGGCGCGTCCAGCACCACCTGACCGGGGCCGTGGTAGGCCCGGCCGGTCACCGTGTCGTACCAGCGGCCGCGCGGCAGCCGGACCGGACGCCGGCGGGCGCCCTCCTCCAGCACCGGCGCCACCAGCAGCGCGTCCCCCAGCAGAAAGGCGTCCTCGCAGTCGCGCAGCGCCCGGTCCTTGGGCGTCCGCCACCACACGGGCCGCACATACGGGGCGCCGGTGCGCGCCGCCAACTGCGCCAACGTGGTGAAGTACGGCAGGAGCCGCTGCCGCGTCCGCAGTGCCGCCGCCGCGTGCTCCAGCACCCGCGAGCCGAACTCCCACGGTTCCCGCCGCCCCGCCGAGATCGCCGAGTGGGTGCGGAACAGCGGCAGATACGCGCCCAGCTGGAACCACCGCAGATACAGCTCCGGCGAGGGAAATCCGGTGAAGCCACCGATGTCGGGCCCCGAATACGGCACCCCGGACAGACCCAGCCCGATCACCAGCGACAGCGACGCCCGCAGCCCCGCCCAGCCCGTGGCCACGTCGCCGGACCAGCTGCCTCCGTACCGCTGGAGCCCCGCCCACCCCGAGCGCGAGAAGAGGAACGGCCGCTCGTCGGGGCGCAGCTCGCACAGCCCCTCGTAGCCCGCCCGCGCCATCGCCAGCCCGTAGACGTTGTGCGCCTCGCGGTGGTCGCCGCCCCGGCCCTCCAGCGCGTGCCGGGCCGAACGCGGCAGCGTGGTCTCCCCGAAGGCGGCGAACGACACCGGCTCGTTCATGTCGTGCCACACCCCGGAGAAGCCCTGCGCCAGCCGCTCCGCGTAGAGCCCGCCCCACCACTTGCGCACCCGAGGATCGGTGAAGTCGGGGTACACCGACTCGCCCGCCCACACCACTCCGCGCACCTCACGCCCCCGGGCGTCGCGCACGAAGACGTCGTCCGCCGCCCCGCTCTCGTACACCGCGTTGCCCGGCTCCGCCTTCACCGCGGGGTCGACGATCGACACCAGCCGCACCCCGTCCTCGAGCAGCTCGGCGGCGAGCCCCGGCAGATCGGGGAAGCGCGCGCCGTCCACCGTGAACACCCGGTGGCCGATGAAGTGGTCGATGTCCAGGTGCAGCGCGGACAGCGGCAGACCCCGCTCCCGGTAGCCCGCCACCACCCGACGGACCTCCTCCGCGTCGCGGAACCCCCAGCGCGCGTGGTGATGGCCGAGCGCCCACCGCGGCGGTACCGCCGGGGCGCCGGTCAGCGCCGTCCAGCCGTGCAGCACCCGCGCCGGGGTGGTGCCCACGATCACCCAGTAGCGCAGCGGGCCGCCCTCCATCCGCGTCCGGCAGCGGCCGGGCCGGTCATGGCCGGAGCCCGCGCCCTCCTCGCCCTCCCGCAGGGTGACCGTGCCGTCCCAGGAGTTGTCGTGGAACACCAGATGGGTGCCCGCGTCGGCCACCACCAGTTGCACCGGCATGGTCAGATACAGCGGATCGTCCCCCGGCTCGAAGCTGCCGCCCGGATCGGTGTTCCACAGCCGGTACACCCCGTCCCGCAGCCGGGGTCCCGAGGCCCGTCCGCCGAGCCCGAAGAAGCGTGCGTCCGCGGCCACTTCGGACAGCTGGAGCCAGCGGGCATCGTCCCCGCCCAGCCCCGGCCCGAACTCTGGCTCCGCGGGTCCGGGCTCCGCGGGCCCCGGCTCCTGCCCCGGCTCCGAGAGCCTCGCCCCCGCCCCCGGCTCGGCGGCTCCCGTCCTCTGCCCCGGCTCGGCGGCTCCCGCACCCAGCCCCGGCTCGGCGGACCCCGCCCCCTGCCCCGCCTCGGCGGACCCCGCCTCCAGCCCCGCCTCCGCGGACCCCGGTCCGCCGAGCCCTGACCCCGCCTCCGACTCCGCGGGCCCCCGCGCTCCGGCCGGTTCCCACCACCGCGGTGGCAGATCCCGCCGCAGCACCACCCCGCCCGGGGTGCGCACCTCCACCGTGCCGGTTCGCCCCACCATCACCGTGACCCGCTCCGACACCACCCGCCAGCCGCCATCGGTGTCCGGCTCCAGCTCCGCCCGCTCGTCCGCCTCCGGGCAGGGCCCGTCCAGCGCGTACGACGGCTCCGGCTCGGCCCCGTCCCAGCCGCAGAACACCGCGCCACCGGTGGTCACCCGCACCCGCAGCGAGGACCGCGCGAACCGCACCACCCCGCCCCCCGGCTCCGGATCGGCCCCCCGCACCTGACCCGGCACCCGGGCCAGCTCGGTGCCCCGGCGGGGCAGCCCGGCCGCGTCGGAACGCCGACGCCGCCACGCCGAGCGCAGTGACCGCAGTCCCTGCGCGGTGCAGAGCACCCTCACCGACCGCACCAGCTTCTCCGACCGCACCAGGTCACGCGCATCCATACTGATCAGCCTGCCATTGCCGACGCCCGGCAGGGACATGGTTCAACTCCAGTTCACCTGGGGTCCCCACACATGATCCCGGCCTGTGATCTGGAGTGGCGCCCCTGGTGCGGGAGTCGATCACATGGCATCGTCCTGACCGGATGCATACGAGGCGGATGTGCCACCCCATGGACACATCCGACGCGGACAGCCCGGGAGCCGACACCCATGACCACCGCAGCCCACTCCGACCACCGGCCGCACCCCCTGTGGCAGCCCGGCGCGGACCGGATCGCCCGGTCCCGGCTGACCGCCTTCCACGCCTGGGCGGCCGAGCGTCACGGCGCGCCCGCGCCCGCCTCGGACGACCCGGCCGCGTGCTACGCCGCGCTGCACCGCTGGTCGGTGGCGGAGCTGGAGACCTTCTGGCGGGCGGTCGCCGAATGGTTCGAGGTACGCTTCGCCACCCCGTACGAGCGGGTGCTCGCCGATGCCACCATGCCCGGCGCCCGCTGGTTCCCCGGCGCCACCCTCAACTACGCCGAGCACGCCCTGCGCGCCGCCGAGGACCCCGCCCGCGCCGACGACCCCGCGCTGCTCCACGTCGACGAGGTCCACGACCCGCGCCCGGTCAGCTGGGCCGAGCTGCGCGGCCAGGTCGGCGCGGTCGCCGCCGAACTGCGCCGCCTCGGCGTCCGCCCGGGCGACCGGGTCAGCGGCTATGTCCCGAACATCCCCCAGGCCACCGTGGCCCTCCTGGCCGCCGCCGCCGTCGGCGCCGTATGGACCTCCTGCGCCCCAGACTTCGGCGCCCGCAGCGTCCTGGACCGCTTCCAGCAGGTCGAACCCGTGGTGCTCTTCACCGTCGACGGCTACCGCTACGGCGGCAAGACCCACGACCGCACCGCGACCGTGACCGAGCTGCGCGCCGAGCTGCCCAGCCTGCGCGCCGTGGTCCACATCCCGCTGCTGGGCACCCCCGCCCCCGAGGGGACGCTGGTGTGGGACGACATCGTCCGCGAACCGGCGGAGCCGGTCTTCGAACAGCTCCCCTTCGACCACCCCCTGTGGGTGCTCTACTCCTCCGGCACCACCGGTCTGCCCAAGGCGATCGTCCAGTCCCAGGGCGGCATCCTGCTCGAACACCTCAAGCAGCTCGGCCTCCACTGCGACCTCGGCCCCGACGACCGCTTCTTCTGGTACACCTCCACCGGCTGGATGATGTGGAACTTCCTGGTGTCCGGGCTGCTGGTGGGCGCCACCGTCGTCCTCTACGACGGCAGCCCCGGCCACCCGGACACCGCCGCCCAGTGGCGTGTCGCCGAGCGCACCGGCACCACGCTCTACGGCACCTCCGCCGCGTACGTCATGGCGTGCCGCAAGGCCGACGTCCACCCCGGCCGCGACTTCGACCTCTCCGCCGTGAAATGCGTCGCCACCACCGGCTCCCCGCTGCCGCCCGACGGCTTCCGGTGGATCCACGACGAGGTGGCCGAGGACATGTGGATCGCCTCCGTCAGCGGCGGCACCGACGTGTGCAGCTGCTTCGCGGGCGCCGTGCCCACCCTCCCCGTCTACATCGGCGAGCTCCAGGCCCCCGGCCTCGGCACCGACCTCCAGGCGTGGGACCCACAGGGCGAACCGGTGGTCAACGAGGTCGGCGAGCTGATCGTGGCCAGCCCGATGCCGTCGATGCCGGTCCGCTTCTGGAACGACCCCGACGGCAGCCGCTACCGCGACAGCTACTTCGAGATGTTCCCCGGCGCCTGGCGCCACGGCGACTGGATCACCCTGACCTCCCGCGGCACCGTGATCATCCACGGCCGCTCCGACTCCACCCTCAACCGCCAGGGCGTCCGGATGGGCTCCGCCGACATCTACGAGGCGGTCGAACGCCTCCCCGAGATCCGCGAATCCCTCGTCATCGGCGTCGAACAACCCGACGGCGGCTACTGGATGCCCCTCTTCGTCCACCTGACCCCGGGCGCCACCCTGAACGAAGAACTCCTGACCCGCATCAAAACCACCATCCGCACCCAACTCTCCCCCCGCCACGTCCCCGACGAAGTCATCCAGGTCCCCGGCGTCCCCCACACCCTCACCGGCAAACGCATCGAGGTCCCGGTCAAGCGCCTCCTCCAGGGCACGTCCCTGGACAAGGCGGTCAACCCGGGCTCGGTGGACGACGTGGAACTGCTGCGCTACTACGAGCGCTTGGCCCGGGAGAGGGGCGGGGCGGGGGCTTAGGGTTTCGGCCTCTGTGGGGCTTGAGGGGTCTTGGGGTGAGCCGTTCTCTGTGGGGCTTGAGGGGGTCCTGGAGTGAGCCGTCCCCTGTGGGGCTTGAGGAGTCTTGGGGTGAGCCGCCCCCCCTGTGGGCCTTGAGGGGTCTTGGGGTGAGCCGTCTTCTCCGGTGTTTGAGGGGTCCTGGGGCGAGCCGCTCTCTCCGGTGTTTGAGGAACCCCGGGGTGAGCCGCCCTTCCGGGGCTTGAGGGGCCTAGGGGCGGAGCGCCACCCTCCGGCCCTGCCGGGGTTTGTGGAGCGTGAGCCTCCCTCCAGCCCTTCCAGGGGGCACCTCCCAGCGGTGGCTGGGGGAGTTTGGGGAGCGGGGTCCAGGGGCGGAGCCCCGGCGGGGGTCCGGGGGCGGAGCCCCCGAAACGGGGGCTGGGGCGGAGCCCCGGCGGGGGCCGGGGCCGCGCCCCGGTTCGGGAAGGGGCGGGGTGGGGAAAGAACCCCGCCTACCCCCCATACGTCGCCTGCGCCTCCCCCAACACCCCCGCCAAATCCCCCGCCAACACCTCCGCATCCGCCTCCCCCAACCCCGCCGTCGTCACCCGCACCCCCGCCCCGGCAGCCAGCCGAAACCTCGCACCGGCCGCCACCCACCACCCCCGTGTCCGCAGCCCGTTGACCACCGCTGCCTCGTCCCGCACCGGCACCCACACGTTCATCCCGCTCGCCCCGTGCGCGGCGATCCCGCGGGCCGACAGCGCGGCCAGCAGGGCCTCACGCCGCCGGGCGTAGGCGGACCGGGCCGCGGCCACCAGGGCCTGGGTCTCCGGGTCGGTCATCAGCCGGGCGACCGTCTCCTGCAGCACATGGCTGACCCAGCCCGAGGTCAGCAGCATCCGGCCGTCATGGCGCGCCAGCGTCGTACGGTCGCAGGCGAGCGCGCCCCACCGCAGGTCGGTCCCCAGGTGCTTGGAGACGGTACGCACCTGCGCCCACCGCGCCGGACCGTCCGCAACGCCACCCGCACCACCAGCAGGACCCACACCAGCCGCACCACCAGCACGACCCACACCACCCGCACCACCAGCACGACCCACACCACCCGCACCACCAGCAGGACCCACACCAGCCACACCACCAGCACGACCCATATCACCCGCACCACCCGACCCACCCCCCGTAAGGCTGTACAACGGCACCCCCGCAACATCCGCCGCATGATCGTCCTCGATCACCAGCACCTCACCCCCCGCCTCACCCAAAACCCCCAGCAGCGCATCCCGCCGCCCCGCCGAAAACCAGCCGCCGTAAGGGTTCTGCCCGCGCGGGCTGCAGATCAGCGCACGCGCCCCCGCCCGCAGCGCAGCCCGCAGCGCGTCCGGCCGGATCCCCTCGTCGTCCACGGCCACCGGCACGCTCCGCAGCCCCAGCGCCGGGACGAGGTCCAGCAGATGGTGGTAGCCGGGGTCCTCCATCGCCACCGCGTCACCCGGCCTGAGCTCGACGGACAGCAGCCGGGCCACGCAGTCCAGCGCGCCATGGGCGAAGGTCAGGTGCTCGGCCGGCACGCCGTCGCGCTCGTACCAGGCGCGGGTCAGCTCCTCCAGACCGGCCAGCCGGGGCTGGGCGCGGTGCGACCGCACTCCGGGGGACAGCCGCGCGGTCGGCAGCACAGCGGGCAGGAAGGCCGGGTCGGGATGACCGCCCGCCAGATCGCGCACCCCCTCCGGCACCGGCGGCGGGCGGCGCGAGGCGACCGCGGGCGTCGGGGCGACCACCGTGCCGCCCCGCCCCTGCGTCACCACGATCCCGCGCCGCCGCAGCTCCTTGTAGGCGGTCGCGACGGTCCCGGGGCTCACGCCCAGCCGCTCCGCCAGCCGGCGCACCGGAGGCAGCGCGGTGCCGGGCGCCAACGCCCCCTCCACCACGCCCCGTTCGACGGACGCGGCAATCCCCTTGGCCGACGCACCGGTGATCTCATATTGTGTCGCCACAGAAGACACTTTGTATCAACACAAAAGAGAATGTCAAGGGGGACCAGGGTGGGCAAGCCAACGCGCCGCACCGCGCTCAGCGACCGCATCCCCGGCGGCCGGGACGGCCGACGCATGCTGATCGTCACCTTCGTCGACCGGATCGGTTCGGGCCTGTGGGGCGCGACCGCGACGCTCTACTTCACCTTCGCCGCCGGGCTCAGCACCGCCGAGATCGGCGTGCTGCTGGCCGTATCCGGAGCGATCGGCATCGCGGGCCCACCCCTCGGCGGCCTCCTCGCCGACCGCGTCAGACTGCGCCCACTCCTGATCAGCGTCCAACTGGTGCGCGCCGCCGCCTCATTCGCCCTCCTCACCACCCCCGACCTCCGGCTCCTGCTCGCCATCGCCTCGGTGGGCAGCCTCGGCGACCGCGCTGCCTCCGTCCTGACCAAGCTGTACGCGACCCGGGTCGCGGGCCCCGAGCGCGTCCGCTACCAGGCCATCAGCCGCACCGCCATGAACGTCGGCTGGGCCGTCGGCGGCCTCGTGGCGGCCGCGGCACTCACCGGCGGCACGGTCACCGTCTACCGCTGGCTGCTCATCGGCGACGCGCTCTCCTTCGTCGCCTCCGCGCTGTTCACGCTCGGCTGCGCCGAACCGCCCTCGGCCTCCCGCATCGCGGCCGAGTCGGCGCGCGCGCCCGAGGAATCGGCCCCCGGTGAACCCGGTGAACCCGGTGAACCCGGTGAACCCGGTGAACCCGGTGAACCCGGTGAACCCGGCGAACGCGGAGAACCCGGCGAACCCGCCAGCGGGGAATCCGCCCCCGCGTCCGCACCCGAGAAGACCACCACCCCCAACCCCTGGCGCGACCGCCGCTATCTCGCCTACACCGCCAGCGAGGCCGTCCTCTTCCTCGACGACTCCGTCTTCAAGGTCGGCCTGCCGCTGTGGGCCGTGACGGCCACCAGCACACCGCATCAACTCGCCCCCCTGCTGCTCGTCCTCAACAACGTGCTCGTGGTGCTCTTCCAGGTCCCATTCGCCCGCTTCGGCGCCACCCCGCACACCGCGCGCACCTCGCTGTGGCCGCTGGCCGCCGCCTTCCTCGTCGGCGGGGCCGCGCTGGCCGTCTCGACCGTCGGCGCGCCCTGGTTCGCGGCCGTCACGCTGGTGCTGGCCGCCACGGCCTTCACCGTCGCGGAGATGCTGCACGCCACGATCTCCTGGGAACTATCCGTCGCCCTCGCCCCGCCCGTCGCACAGGGCGCCTACCTCGGCGTGCACGGCCTGGCCCAGGCCGTCCAACGCAGCGCGGGACCGCTCGCGGTGACGGCGGCGATCGCGGCGGGCCCCCTCGGCTGGCTCGGCCTCGGCGCCGGGCTCGCCGCGATGTGCGGCGCCCAGCGCCACCTGGTACGGGACCGCGGTGACGGAGCGTTGTCAGTGGCCCCGGTTACGGTGAGTGAGCACTGAACATCCGCGCTGAGGGGGAGTCATGGCGCACACCGGCCGCAGGAGCCACCGAAACCGCCCGGACGAGCACAGGAAGCCGAAGACGCAGAGGCCCAAGACGCAGAAGCCGAAGCCACAGAAGCCGACGACGCGGCAGCGTACGAGGAGTACGCGGAGGCAGACCACCCGGCGCGCCCTCCGCAGAGAGGTGCCCAGCACCGTGGCCCTGCTCGCCGACGAGCGGGACTTCGCCGCCATGCGGCACTACGCGTCGTTCGCCTTCGACGACCACGGAGCGTATCTACGAGAGATGGAGGGGCTGCTGAAGGCGCTCGCCGCCAAGGGCGTCCACACCACCGTCGCCCTCTTCGACCCCGTCGCCTACGAGGAGTTCTGCGCGGACACCCGGCTCGACCCGGACACCGCCGCGAGCCGCACGCGCTATACGGCGGAGCTGGCCGCCGCGGGCGGCACCGTCACCTACGAGGGCCAGCCGATCGCCCGTCTGGTGCCACGGCTCATCGGTGTGGCCGAGGAGCAGGCCACCTGGGAGTACGCCACGGCTCTGCTCTCCCGCGCCGGCCACGACGGGGAGTGCCGCGACGACACCACCGCACGCGCCGCGTTCGACCGCGCCGGGGCCGCGCTACGCGCGGTCGTCGAGGCGGCCGGGGCAGGCATCCACCATCTGGTCTGCAGCGTCCCGGCGGACGGCACCTCGCTGGTCGCCGTGCTCCACGCCGACGCGCGGGAAGCGGGCCCGCCACAGCTGGCCGAGCCCTCGGGGCTGGTCTTCCGCACCGTCCTGGCCTGCGGTTTCGCCCTGCGCAGCCCCGGCGGCCTGGTGCTGCGCACCATCGTGGCGGACTCCCCGGAGACGGTCCGCGGCTGGGCGCTGCAGGACGGCTGGCTGCGCCCGCTGAGCGAGGCGGAGGTGTTCACCGCGTACTGCACCGACGCCGAGACCGGTGAACCCATCCCTCCGGAGCACGGCGTCGAATACCGGGCGGGCATTCCGCTCAGCCGCCCGGAATGACCGAAGGCGTCCCGCCGCCCGGCGGGACGCCTTCAGCGATACCCCAAGCTCACAACCCACATTTCACAGCTCAAAGCTCAAAGCTCACGGCTCATACCTCACGGCTCGCATCTCGCAGCTCACCGGCTCATTCGCCGGACAGCACCGCCTGCGCCGCCCGGCGGGCATCCTCCGCGGTGTCCGCCGCGCGCGCCGCGGAGGCGGCCCGCTCGCACTGCGCCAGCGTGTGCTTGGCCAGCGTCGCGCGCACATACGGAATGGAGGCCGCACCCATGGAGAGGCTGGTGACACCCAGACCGGCCAGCACACACGCCAGCAGCGGATCGGAGGCGGCCTCACCGCAGACACCGCAGCTCTTGCCCTCGGCCTGCGCGGCTTCCGCCGACGCCGCCACCAGGTCGAGCAGCGCGGGCTGCCACGGGTCCTGGAGCCGGGAGACCGCACCGACCTGACGGTCGGCCGCGAAGGTGTACTGCGCCAGGTCGTTGGTGCCCAGCGACAGGAACTCGACCTCCTGGAGGATCGAGCGCGCCCGCAGCGCGGCGGACGGAATCTCCACCATCGCGCCGAACTTGGCCCGCAGCCCCGCCTCGCGGCACGCGTCGGCGAACGCCTTGGCGTCCAGCCGGTCGGCCACCATCGGGGCCATCACCTCGAGATAGACCGGCAGCCCCTCCGACGCCTTGGCCAGCGCCGTGAGCTGCGTCCGCAGCACCTCGGGGTGGTCCAGCAGGGTACGCAGACCGCGCACGCCCAGCGCCGGGTTGGGCTCATCGGCCGGGGTGAGGAAGTCCAGCGGCTTGTCCGCGCCCGCGTCCAGGACCCGGACCACCACCCGGCCCTCGGGGAACGCCTCCAGCACCTGCCGGTACGCCGCGACCTGCTTCTCCTCGGACGGCGCCTGAGTGCTGTCGTCGAGGAAGAGGAACTCGGTGCGGAACAGCCCCACACCCTCGGCGCCCGCCTCGACCGCCGCCGGCACATCGGCCGGTCCACCGACGTTCGCCAGCAGCGGCACCTTGTGCCCGTCCGACGTCGCGCCCGGACCGGAGGAGGCGGCCAGCGCGGCCCGGCGCTCCTCGGCGGCCCGCGTCAGCTCGGCCCGCTTCTCCTCGCTCGGGGACACGAAGATCTCACCCGTGCTGCCGTCGACGGCGATCATGGTTCCCTCGACCAGATCCCCGGCACCGGGCAGCGCGACCACGGCCGGCACCCCCAGGGCACGGGCGAGGATCGCGCTGTGGCTCGTCGGCCCGCCCTCCTCGGTCACGAACCCCAGCACCAGCGTCGGGTCGAGCAGCGCGGTGTCGGCGGGGGCGAGGTCCCGCGCGATCAGCACATACGGCTCATCGCTGTCCGGCACACCCGGCATCGGCACACCCAGCAGCCGCGCCACGATCCGGTTCCGCACATCGTCGAGGTCGGCCACCCGGCCCGCCAGATAGTCACCGGCCCCCGCCAGCAGCGCCCGGTAGGCGGCGAAGGCGTCGTACACCGCGCGCTCGGCGGTGCTGCCCACGGTGATCCGCCGCTCGACATCGGCGATCAGCTCCGGGTCCTGCGCCATCATGGCCTGCGCCTCGAGCACGGCCTGGGCCTCGCCGCCCGCCAGATTGCCGCGCGCGACCAGATCGGCCGCCACGGCCTCCACCGCCTGGCGCGCCCGACCCTGCTCGCGCGGCGCCTCGTCGGCCGGAATCTGCTTCGCCGGCGGCTCCAGGACCGCCGTCCCCATATGGCGCACCTCGCCGATGGCCACCCCGTGGCTCACGCCGACGCCTCGCAGCGTTGTCTCCATGTCACCCGTCCCCGGTCGATACGGCGGAACCCCGCCATGGTGGATGTCGTACCAGCAGTACGCCGCCCGGTCCGGTCTCCATCGGCCGCCGGACGCACGCCCGGCTCACCAGTTGAAGAGTGCGTCGCCCGCCTTCACATCGACGTCCGCCTTGACGTCGGACAGGGCATCGGCCGTGGCCTCGAGCGCCACGATCGGACAGATCGGCGACTTGCCCGCGGCCACGGCGGTGGCCGGGTCCCAGCGCACGATCGCGTCACCGCGCTTGACGGTGTCCCCCTTGTTGATGAGGACCTCGAAGCCCTCACCGTTCAGCTGCACGGTGTCGATGCCGAGGTGGGTGAGCACACCGTGCCCCTCGCCGTCCACGACGACGAACGCGTGAGGGTGCAGGGAGACGACGATGCCGTCGACCGGGGCCACGGCCACGAAGGGCTCGACCACCGGGTCGATCGCCGTGCCCGGACCGACCATGGCGCCGGAGAACACCGGATCGGGCACTGCTTCGAGTCCGATCACGCGGCCGGCGACCGGTGAGGTCACGCTGGTCATGGGAGCCTCCCGGGGGGTGAAGATTCATCACGCGCCGTCACCACCTGTCCCGGACAGCGCACTGCCCAGAAGAGTAAGTCATAGGAACTACGGATTCCGCACACGTGGCGCAGGCAGGAGGGGGTGCCCGGGGCAGGAATCGATTTGCCACGGCCGCGCGGGGCGCTGTACTGTCGTATCCCTGCCCACCGGATGAAGCACCGCGGACATCTGCGTGCACATCCAGGTTCAGGGCGGCGCCATCAGCTACTTGATCCAAATCTCGGGTCCGCTTTCGCATGCCTTGCGAGAGACGCGGGTACGGAGAGCCGGAAATAGTCTGATAGCGTGTGAAACACCGAAGGGAAGCGCCCGGAGAAACCGGTGAAACGGTTTCGAAGGAAGCGTCCGTTCCTTGAGAACTCAACAGCGTGCCAAAAGTCAACGCCAGATATGTTGATACCCCGTCCAT